>JBFFYZ010000030.1:0-10022 GCA_041568895.1 Nitrospiraceae bacterium | reverse complement strand
ATTTTCCTAATTCCCCAGCAATGCAGGTTAAGAACAGCTCGCAAACACAACTCGAAATAGAAAAATATTTCCGTGGCCTTCCTTTAACTTTTGAGGCGAATCGAGGACAAACAGACAGCTCAGTGAAATTCCTGGCTCGTGCCGGCCATTACACCCTCTTTCTCACTTCTTCTGAGGCGGTCTTTAGATTGACGGGGGCTTCCTCGGCACCTTCACCTGACAAGACCCCATCTACAGACCCATCAGTGTTTCGCCTGTTCTTCCCCGGAGCCAATCAAACCCCTCAAGTCCTTGGATGGGATGAGTTGATTGGGAAAAGCCATTACTTTATTGGAAATAATCCGGCCATGTGGCTCGCTCAAATACCTCACTATTCAAAAGTAATGTACCGGGACATTTACCCGGGAGTTGACCTGATCTTCTACGGCAACCACGGGACGTTGGAGTTTGACTTTATTATTTCTCCCCAGGGTAATCCGTCATCCATCCAACTGGCTTTTCAAGGCGCTCGCTCCCTCAGGATGGACAAAGCAGGGAATTTACTCCTCGACACGGAAACGGGCGTGATCAACCTGAAGAACCCTCTGGTTTATCAAATTCAAAACGGCATGAAACAGCCGGTGCAGGGCCAATATCTGATTCATGACAACAGGGTTGTATTTGAGATTGGCCCGTATGAGGGGGATCGAAGCCTAATCATTGATCCAAAGTTGCTTTACTCAACCTATCTTGGAGGAGATGGAACCGACTTCGGAAATGCCATAGCTATCGACAGCTCGGGGAATGTCTATCTTACCGGGAGTACTGCCTCAACCAATTTCCCAAAAAGTACGACACCTTCCCCTTTCCAATCCTCTCGAAATGGTAGTACCGATGCCTTCGTGACAAAATTAAATCCCACCGCGTCAGGAAATAACGGATTGCTGTATTCTACCTACCTCGGAGGCAGCGGAGACGACTCAGGGGAAGCGATTGCTATTGACTCCAGCAACGTCGTGTACCTGACCGGCAGCACCAGTTCCACCGACTTTCCCAAGACCACCTCCCCTGCGGCTTTCGACACTACACTTGGTGGCTCCCAGGATGCCTTTCTGACGAAGCTGAATCCGGCCGTTTCGGGCACGAACGGTCTGCTCTATTCCACCTACCTCGGTGGCGACAGTATCGACACGGGAACGGCGATCGCGCTCGATGCCGACCGCAACGCCTACCTGACCGGCAGCACCAGTTCCAACAACTTTCCCACCAAGTGCACCGCCACCCCCGGCTGTACGGCCTTCGACCCCAGCCTCGGTGGGGCCCAAGATGCCTTCCTGGCCAAGCTGAATCCGAGTGCCTCGGGCAATGACGGTCTGCTCTATTCCACCTACCTCGGTGGGGACAGCTCGGACACGGGAAATGGAATTGCTTTGGACTCGACCAAGAATGCCTTTATTACGGGAAGTACCAGCTCAGGAAATTTCCCCACAAAAAATCCCACCCAAACGAGCCTTATCGGTCCAGGCGACGGATTCGTGACCAGGATGGATCTCACCCTCTCGGGAAATTTAAGCCTTATTTTTTCAACCTACCTTGGTGGAAACGGCAGCGAAGCGGGTAAGGGCATCGTCCTGGACTCGAACAAAAATATCTATGTCGTGGGTAACACCGGCTCAACCGACTTCCCCACCTCCACCAGCCCGCAGGCGTTTCAGTCGTCTCAAGGGGACCTGAACGACGCGTTTTTTGCCAAGGTGGATCCATCAGGGAGCAGCGGTTCAGGGGGAGGATCCATACCCACTGGCGGCGGAGGTTCCGGATCGGGGGGCGGCGGGTGTTTTATTGCCACGGCAGCGTTCGGCACGCCGATGGCCTGGCAGGTTCAAATCCTACGAGAGTTTCGTGATAGGTATTTGCTCTCCCACGAGCCAGGCCGATTTTTTGTCTCTGTTTACTACCATTACAGTCCCGGAATAGCCCTTGTGGTGGCCGATCAGGAATCATTACGATTCCTCACCAGGGCCATCTTGTATCCCGTCATCTGGTGGGCGAGCCTCGCGCTTGCCTATCCGGAGTTTGCTCTTCTTCTCCTTGGTGTCCCTTTGTCAGCCGGCCCTCTGCTTCTCTTGATCTTGCTCAAGTTTGGCCGGCGTAGGATTCATCCTGGCAAGGCCTGACTTCTATTCACGTTGATAACAATGCCCAGCCTTTCACCCACCATGCATTGCCGGCTCAAGTCGGCAATCTGTGCAATGGTCATTTTCCTCGGGTATTCCCTGGGCGGGTTTGTTTCGAACGAAGAAGCGTTTTCAGAGATTACTCCTTCTGAACTGGAAAGCCCCGCTAGCGCAGAAATCACTCTTCCCGTCCCGACCCGATTCGCAATCATTCTTCACCGAGCCTCTGGGGTTCGAACCCTGGTCCAGGAGAACGATGTTCTGTTCCATCCAACCACTCCCACCAAGTCCTTTACCATTCGGCACATTGGACCCGAATCGATTACCCTTAGGGAGAGCCGATCCGGTCAAACCTGGACGTGGTTGGCCTTCAGTCCCTTTCCCGGGCTTGCGGATCAATTCCTTGTAGGTACAGTTCTGTTAAACCAAGTGCGTTATCAATACGCCAGGGTGGAGAAAATTGTTCATCTTGATCCAATTCTGGTTTCCATCGAGGGGTCCATAGGAATCGTGACAAAGGAAACTCTGTCAGTTGATACTTCCTTCAGACAGGCTACTCTGCCAGATGCGGTCCAACCTCCTTCCGAGGTCACCGCAATCCTCAACCCCACATTGTCAACACTTATAACCGTTAAGGAAGTCGAGGCAGATTCCTATGAGTGGGAGGCATCAGCCATGAGACCGGTGCTTGAGAACCCTGGACAGCTCTTGTCTGACCTTAAGGTGATGATCTCTCCCTCCCTCTCCACTCAAACCGGAGTCGGGTTTAACGTTTCTTCAGCAGCTGGAGATGGCCTGTTGGGCCACGGAGGTTTCACGGTCAGTAACAGCAAGCTGGCGCAATTCTTTGGAATCCAAACGGGCGATACCATCTTTCAAATCAATAACCAGCAGGTGACAAACCCCTTTAACGCGTGGTGGATTTACCAGGAATTTATCATCAGAAATCCGGGGCAATCGGAGATTCGGGTGGACCTCCGTCGTGGTGAATCGTTGATTACCAAAACCTATCGCCTCAAGTAAGGACTGTATCTAAGGGACAGAGGGAAGAAACGACTCCGGGGACGGATTCCTTCCCACTAAGTCCCGGATCTGGTTGCGTGGCAGGCCTCTTTCACGAGGCTCACTCGGAAGGTCTGGCGGCGGAAATCCGGCGGGTTAACAACGAACGGCTCTCGGCTCTTCTCTAGTCAGTGTCCTTCTTTTTATCTCCTTGCAAAGTTTGTTTGGCGGCGCTGGCACCGGCGGATGCGCCCTTGCTGATTTCTTTGCCCACGGCGTTGCCGGCGCGCTTGATTCCCTCCATGACATCCGGAATCGGCTTGGGAAGATCATCAACGCGCACGCCGCCTTCCTTTTTAGAAAGTGCGTAGCACCTCCCCGCGGTTTCAGCAAATCTTCGCTTTCCACCGGTGGCAATAGGAAATGGACGGCCTTCGCTCACCCTTCACCCGAGCCGCTTGGCCAGTTCGCCATCCACAGACCACTTTCCTCCCCCAATAAGCAAGAGGGTCAGACCGATCCCGATGACCAATACATGGTATTCAAACCCTTCTCCCTGTTGTTTCCCAAACCAATTCATGAAAAACCCGTGCGGCCAATGCACCATGGCGATCGCACCCACCATGACCGCGACCATCCCCGCCGCGGCAACGCGGGTCAGAAACCCCACGATCAGTCCCAGGCTGCCGAACGATTCCGCGATAATCACGAGAAACGCCAGGACCGAGGGAATGTGCATCTGTTCCGTAAAGAATCCCATGGTGCCGGAAAACCCGAACCCTCCATACCACCCGAGCAGTTTTTGGGCCCCATGCGGAAACATCACGACGCCCAGCGTCAGCCGAAGAAGCAAACCGGACCACGTATCCTCCGTCGCGAACACTGTCTTCATGGCTAAGCCTCCCTACCTTGTAAATCCTGAGAAGTTTTCTGACATTAGTTCGTGTTAGAACTAAAGTCAAGCCTCATTCGGTTCTCTCGCAAGGGAGCAAGGGCAGGGGATCAACCAGGGGGCCATCCACCGAGGGGAGAATTCCAGCCGGTCACCGTCGAAACCCGTCTTTGCCTTTCACGACGTCGGCCAAAAGCTTGTCCGCCAGCTTGGCCGCCACGCGGCGCCGATACCACTGGCGTCCGAGGATGGCCAGGACTCCACCCGTGACCGCGACCAGGACCATCCACGCCGAATCGCTCATGCCCACCAGTGTAGTCAAACTCCCGTGTGGGTACAAGTCTCCACGAACGTTGGCTTCCCTTCTTCCAGACGCCCAAATGGTCCAGGCTTGGCATTTGGAGTGGCCAGGGGGTAAGATGCACCATCGTGCAACCTCGGCCAGTTTTTTCGCGCCCCGCGGCGTAATCGCGGCCCCCCTGCCAGAATAAAGAGCCGTTGCCTTGAAGGGAAAGATGGGGCCTGGTTGTTGGATCGGCGGAGCCTGTGGTCCCTACGCGATCATCGGATGAACAACAAAGTTCGAACCCGCGCTGACCTGGTGAAGGTCCTCGCCCCGCTTCGTGCCCAACGTAAACGGATTGTGTTCACCAACGGGTGCTTCGACCTCCTGCACGTGGGCCATACCCGCTACCTGCAAGCCGCCCGCGACCTCGGCGATCTCCTCATTGTCGGGGTGAACAGCGACGCCTCCGTTCGAGTGTTAGACAAGGGGGCCGGGCGCCCGATTGTCCCGGAAGGCCAGCGCGCAGAGGTGCTGGCCGCGCTGGCCTGTGTGGATTACGTCGTCGTGTTTGACGAGCCCGATCCGCGGGCTCTCATCGGCGACATTCAACCGGACGTGCTCGTGAAGGGAGGGGACTGGGCTCCCGATCAGATTCTCGGCCGTGAGATCGTAGAAGCTCGTGGGGGAATCGTCCGCAGCATTCCCCTCGTACCCGACGTGTCCACCTCCACGCTCGTCCAGAAAATTCGCGCCACCCCCTCGTAAGGACTCCCGTGGGCGTACCTTCCCTTTCGAAAGTCTGGGATCCGTTCCTGCAGCCTCTCCGTGAGGTAGTGCAAGCCGGCGGCGGAAGGCCCGGCCTGGTCGGGCTTCACGGCTCCGCCGGCGCCTTTGCCCTCACGCTCCTGACCCACCCTCACGTTGGACGGTCCGTTCAGACTAAGGGAGGTCCGCCAGGGCCCTCTTCCGAGGTTCCACCGTCCTGGCTCATCGTCACGGCCACAGATGAGGCGGCCGAACGGTTGTACGACGACCTGCAATTCTTTTACACGCTCCTTGGCCGTTCGACCGACGCGCTAGCTCTGTTCCCGGAATGGGAAACCCTGCCCTATGAAGCCACTCCCCCGCACATCGAGCTGATCGCGCGGCGCATGCGGACGCTCCATCGGCTGGTCGAAGGGAGCCGGACGGTGCTCGTGGCCTCGATTCCCGCGTTGGTCCAGTTCCTGGTCCCGCGGGACCTGTTCACGGAAGCCTGCTTGAAAATCGTGCCGGGAGACATCCTCGAGCGGGAAATCCTGGTGGCCCGCCTCCTTCGCCTGGGATATCGACGGGGATCCGTGGTGGAAATTCCGGGTGAGTTCAGCATCCGCGGCGGGATCGTGGACATTTTTTCGACCGCCTGTTCCGATCCGCTCCGGGTGGAGTTTTTGGGCGACACGGTGGAGTCCGTCCGGACGTTCGATCCGGCCACGCAGAAATCCACCACGAAATTACCCCTCGCCTGGCTGCTGCCGGCCCGGGAAGTGGTGCGCCCGGCAGAGCGAGAGAGGGACCGTCCCCCCCAGGATCGCGACCATGCCGACGCCGGATTGGCTCCCTTGCCGCCGGACGCCGAATGGCGAGGACCGGAACTCTATGCCGCCATGGAGACCCTGCTTGAATATTTTCCGGCCCCCCCGATCCTGGTTCTGGATCAACCGGAGGCCCTGGCCAAAAAGGCCTTGGAGTTCAGGGAAGAAGTCGAGGAAGCCTATGCTCGGCACGGACATCAGGCTGAAGGGGAACCCTACCCGTCGCCAGACCGGTTGTATCTTTCCTGGGAGGAAATCCTCGCGCGCACCACGAAGTGGCCCCATCTCGCCTTGGCGCCCTTGCCCGCCCTGGAGCCCGCTTGGCACCCGATCATCGAGTTTCCCGCACAATCCCCGACCAGCGTCGGTTTGGGCCAACGAGGCACTCCGTTTTCGGAGACCCTGGCCACATTGGACCGCCTGAGGGACAAGGGCCCGGTCTTGATCGTCGCGCGAAGCCGAGGGCAGGTGGATCGACTGCTGGCCCTTTTGGGCGAGCACGACCTTCCGGCCACGGCCTGGACGTCCCAGTCCTGGTTGACGCCCTTCGCCCATAAGCCTCCCTTTTACCTGCTCCAGGGCGACTTATCCGCGGGCCTGGTGGCGGGGAACGGCCAACTCTCTCTGATAACCGAAGAGGAGCTGTTCGCGAAGGGCCTGCGTCACCGCCCCGCCCCCAAAAGCAAGACCGCCACCTTTCTCTCCTCCCTGGAGGATCTCAACACCGGGGATTTCGTCGTCCACGTCCAATACGGCATCGGGCGGTACGAGGGGCTCCGTCGGTTGGAAGTCCAAGGGTTCGAGAGCGATTACCTGATTCTGACCTTTGCCGGCGACGACAAACTGTACGTTCCGCTCGACCGGCTGAACCAAGTCCAACGGTACCGAGGGGCAGACGGTCAAGCCCTGCGCCTGGACCGCCTGGGAGGAACCAGCTGGGCCCGCACCACCGCGCGCGTCAAAAAAGGCATCGAAGAGATGGCCCAGGAACTGGTTCAGCTGTACGCCAGCCGTGAAGTCGTGCATCGGGCGGAGTATGCGCCGGACTCCACGTTGACCCACGAGTTCGAGGCGGCCTTCGAGTTCGAGGAAACGCCCGATCAGCTCAAGGCGATCGAGGACATCCGCCGGGACATGGAATCGCGGAAACCGATGGACCGCCTGGTGTGCGGGGACGTCGGCTACGGCAAAACGGAAGTGGCCATGCGGGCCGCCTTCAAAGCGGTCGAAGACAATCGCCAGGTCGCCGTACTGGTCCCCACAACGCTGTTGGCCCAGCAGCATCACGAGAATTTTAGCCAGCGGTTTTCCCCGTTCGCGGCCCGGGTGGCGATGCTGTCGCGGTTTCAACAGCCTCGTGAGGTCAAGGCCGTCCTCCGGGATCTCGCAGCCGGGATTGTGGACGTGGTCATCGGGACCCATCGTCTGCTGCAGAAGGACGTCCAGTTCCGAAACCTGGGATTGCTCATCATCGACGAGGAGCAGTGGTTCGGGGTCCGTCACAAGGAGCGCCTGAAGCAGCTCCGCACTCAGGTGGATGTGTTGACGCTCACGGCTACGCCGATCCCCCGCACCCTCCAGATGGCCATGTCCGGGGTACGGGATTTGTCCGTCATTGAGACTCCACCGGCCGGCCGATTGGCCATTCGCTCCCAAGTCGTCCGTTACAACGATACCCTCATTCGGGAGGCGATCATCCGGGAGCTTGGACGGGGCGGGCAGGTATTTTTCGTCCACAACCGCGTCCAGACCATGGAGCGCATGGGCACCCATCTGCAACAACTCGTGCCCGAAGCGAGGTTCGTCATAGCCCACGGGCAAATGGACGAGCGCCTCCTCGAGTCGATGATGCTCAAGTTCCTTCGTCGGGAGGCGGATGTGCTCCTGTCCACGTCCATCATTCAGTCCGGGTTGGATGTCCCCAACGCCAACACGATCCTCGTGAACCGGGCCGACACCTTCGGCCTGGCCCAGCTGTATCAACTACGGGGCCGAGTGGGACGGGCCGGCCACCAAGCCTACGCCTATTTTTTCATTCCGAGCGAGGGAGCGCTCAGTGGGGACGCCCAAAAACGGTTGGTGGCGATTCAGGAATTCGCCGAGTTGGGATCGGGCTTCCGGATCGCCGCGGCGGATATGGAGATCCGCGGCGCGGGCAATCTGCTGGGCAAGCAGCAGTCGGGCCACATTGCCGCGGTGGGCCTGGACCTCTATTTACAAATGGTGGAGCAGGCGGTGCTGCACCTCCGGGGCACGGTGGTCGAGGAGGAAGTCGATCCCACGCTCCATTTGAACATCTCGGCCTTTATTCCCGAAGACTACGTCGCCGATGCCCACCAACGCCTCTCCCTTTACAAGCGGTTGACCTCGGTGCACCAGGTTGGAGATCTGGCGCTCTTGCATGGTGAGATGCAGGACCGGTACGGCCCCCTTCCGGAGCCGGTGGAACGGTTGTTTGAGGTGATGCAGATCCGCCTGCTCGCGAAATCCCTCCGGCTGGCGTCCGTGGAGGTCAAGCAGACCACGGCCACGGTCACGTTTGATCCCAAAGCCCATTTGCCGGAAGCCGGCATGCAACGACTCATGGATCGGTACCAAAGCCGCCTGCGTCTCTTGTCGCCCTTGTCCTTCGACCTGCAGCTTGGGCATGCCGAGTGGGCCGCCATGGTCCCGGAACTCACCGCCGCCTTGCAAACCCTGATAGCGTGTGATACCAAAAGGCCCTCCGTAGACGGACACGGTGTCGGAAAGGACGGGCGGGCATGACTGTCGAACGTGGAACAACCAGGGCGCGGGCCCCCTTGACGCAGATGGCCAAGGGGGTGAGATGCGGGATCGGCGCAATCGGATGGACCGGTTTGGCCCTTGGCATGGTGATCCTCGCAACGGGATCGGGGGTGAGCGGGTGCTCGCCCCAGCCCGACGAGTCCGATACCCTGGTGATCGTGAATGGGAAGCCCATCACCCAAAGCGAATTTGATGTCCGGTGGTCGGAGCTGCCAGGATCCACTCAGGAGCGTTACAAAAAGGAGGGAGGGCAGAAGAAGTTTCTTGATGACCTGATCTCCCGGAAACTCTTGCTCCAGGAGGCCCAAAAAATCGGCCTGGATCAGACCCCGGCCTTTCGGGAGCGCTTGCAACGGGCCAAGGATCAAATGCTCTTGGATGCCCTGATGTCCGACGTATTGAAAGCCAAGGTGGAAATTTCCGATAAAGAACTGCAAGACTTCTATGCCTCTCATGTGTCAATGCTGCCTCAGGCCCAGCAGATTCGGGCCGCCCAGATTGTGGTCCCCACAATCAAACAGGCCACGGAGCTCAAGCAGCAGCTGGATGGGGGCGCTGATTTTGCCGATTTGGCCCGGCGCTTCTCGATGGATCAGGCCACCAAGGCCAAGGGAGGCGACCTGGGACAATACCGGAAGGGCCAAACGCCTCCGCCGGTGGAGGCCGTCCTGTTATCCCTCAAGCCGGGCACAGTCAGCCAACCGATCGAGACTTCATCGGGATTCCACCTCGTCAAGGTCCTCAGCCGGCAAGGGGAGGACAAAGACACGGTGGTTCGAGAGCGCCTCCGACAGGAGTTGGTCGCGGAGAAACGCCGGCAGCAATTTGAGGACTATCTCAGGAACCTGAGAACGATGGCCACCATCCGAATGAAGGAATCGTCCAAGTACCTGACCGACAAGGCCGACACCAAGGCCGGTTCCCCCTCCCCCTAAGCGGGAAGCCGCGCGGGCGCCTCGGCCACAGACACCAGAGGGGCGGAGGTGGTCTCCCCTCGGCTACGGGTCCCTTGCACCCGGAACCTGTTTCCCACCACCGCGACCGTCGCACGCACTGGCACAGAGGCAATCGGTGGGCGGAACAGCAGCGATGGAACGCATCCCCAACTACATGATCATCAATCCTTCGGGATTCTCCGGCGGCAATCCCGTCCGGCGCAGCAGGATTCAGGAGTGGGTTGCGACCTTGACGTTGGCGACCGGCCTGCTTGCAGGCCCATGGGCTGTGGCCGCCCACGTCGTCGACCGGATCGTGGCCGTGGTCAACTCGGATCTGATTACGCTCTCGGAGCTCAAGGCGGAGGTGGAAGATGAAGAGAAGCGCAT
>JBFFYZ010000029.1:0-10426 GCA_041568895.1 Nitrospiraceae bacterium | reverse complement strand
GATGGATCCCGTCGGGAAGCTATAATACCGCGGCTCTGGATTTCCGATACGCGATTCCAGCGTCATGGATTTGGTCACGATCGCTCCGCTGCGGGACCGCCCCAGGGCTTCGAGTTCCTCCCGGGTGACACAGCGGGCTCCCGCCGCATTCATGAAGCAACTGGAGAGCCGAACTCCCGCAATGGTGGTGGTAAAATCCATGCCTGCCACTCTCCTGACTACACAATCCTACAGCAGGGGCGTCCGGACTTTCGTGGTGTCCAGGCGACCATCCCGCATCTGGTGGACCGAATCCGCCTGAGCCGCCACCGCCTGACTGTGGGTCACCACGATCACCGTGTGGGCAAATTGGCGCTGGAGGGAACGCAACAGAGCGACGATCTCCTCCCCGTTTTGGGAATCCAAATTTCCCGTGGGCTCATCGGCCAGGACCAGTTGGGGTCGATGCACCAGCGCCCGCCCGATGGCGGCGCGCTGTTGCTCCCCTCCGGACAGTTCTCCGGGCCGGTGGTGCACCCGATGATGGAGGCCGACAGCCTCCAGAATGGTTCCGACCCGTTCTTGCACCGCCTGCCCTCCTTCCCCTCGTAGCAGCAGGGGAAGGCCGACGTTTTCAGCCACCGTCAACCCCGGAATGAGATGGAAGGCTTGAAACACCATCCCGATACAGTCCCGGCGGAGGGCGGTCCAGTCTGCGTCTGACAAGGATTTGGTGGGTCGCCCGGCAATCAGGATGTCTCCGCTGGTCGGCTGGTCCAGTCCGGCGATGAGATTCAGGAGGGTGGTTTTCCCGCAGCCGCTGGGCCCCATGATCGCGCAAAACTGCCCCTCCGGAACATGCAGGCTGACCTGGTGGAGGACGGGGACGGCTCCACCATTGCGACGGTAGTCTTTGGAGACCCGATCTAGTCTAACCACGAAGGTTGCGGCCCACCTCGATTCCGGTTCAGACCTCTGAGAGGCCGAGCTCTATCTCAGCGATACACGGTGGTTCGGGAGCGAAGGGCCTTTCTCGTATACCATAACCCCACAGCGCGTCACAACCGAACCATCTCGTCTCTCCCATCATGATCCTTTCGGTTCCGCGCCGCTTGCAGGACTCGCCTTCCCTTGACAGGAGAGCAGGATTTTTCATAAAAAGTATCCCCGCTCAAGGGGAAAGGCCGCACCCCGAAGAGTCTCGATGAACAGGATAGGGTCTGGATGGCTCGCTTGGCTGCCGTCATCCGCCGGGTGATGCATGCCCTGTTGCCGGTGGATTGCACCGGTTGCGGGATCGCCTTGAGCGATGATCCGGTCCCGTTTTTCTGCCGGACCTGTTGGGCGACGATCACGCCGCTGGCAGGTCCCGCCTGTCCGCGTTGCGGGAGGCCCTTTGCCTCGCCTGTGGCTCAGGTCTTCAGTCCGGGGCACCTCTGCGGAGACTGCCGAAAACGAGGGCCGTCTTACACCAAGGCCCGATCCCTGTTCGCCTATGTCCCGCCCCTTCGGGATGCGATTCGGCTATTTAAATACCATCGAAAAGTCGTCCTGGCGGAAGACCTGGGGAATCTCATGATGCAGGCGTTCGAGCCATTTCCGGAGGTGGACGTGCTGATGGCGGTGCCGCTCTATCCGACCCGCCTCCGGGAACGTGAGTTCAATCAGGCCTTGCTCCTTGCCGATCGGGTCAATCGGCGCCTTCGGCTGCCGCTCTCCCAGGACAACCTCGTCCGGATCCGCCAACAACCCTCTCAAACGGAGTTAACCCGAGCCGCCCGCCTCAAAAACCTGCGCCGGACCTTCACCGTCCTGCGCCCCAAGGAGGTGGCCGGGAAAAGGATTTTATTGATCGATGACGTCATGACCACGGGGACGACCGTCAACGAGTGCGCCAAAGTGCTCCGCAGGGCGGGAGCCTCCGATGTGTATGTCTGCACGCTGGCAAGGACGATATGATTCAACACGTCCGAGAGTTGGAACGTCCGAACGTCATCATGTCGAAGTCCCCGCATCACAGAGCCATTGAGACTTCGAGCCGTTTGGGTTTAGACTTTGCGAGTTTATGACGTTGTGACAAGGGCGTGAAATGCCGATCTACGAATACCGTTGTGCGGATTGTAAAAAACGTACGAGCCTGTTGATCTTGAACCTCCGGAACCCGCCAGCCTTGGCCTGCAAGTTCTGCCAGGGAACCAGGCTCGAGCGCATTCTTTCCAAATTTGCCGCTCCCAAATCCGAAGAGGCCCGACTGGAAAGTTTGGCCGACCCGAGCAACTTGGGCGGCCTGGACGAAAATGATCCCCGGAGCATGGCCCGTTTCATGAAAAAGATGGGCAGCGAGTTCGGCGAGGACTTGGACGGGGACATCGAGGAGGCCATGGAGGAGGCAGGGAGCGAAGGGACGGCATCGGACACCAGTGACATGGATTGACAGGTATTGTCATACAAGTTTTCTTGACATTTTCCCCCCCTCCCTCTAGGATTCCATTCTCGTTGTACGATCTGGTCCCTCAGGAATGACGGATGGCTGGCAATGCTCCAGGGAACCAAGGACGAGTTGCTGACGGCAGCCGAAACCTGCCGGTATCTCAAAGTCACTCCGCGGACCTTGTACCGCTACATCCACGCGCGGAGCATTCCGGCTTTCAAGCTCGGCAAGGAGTGGCGTTTCGTGCGGTCTGACCTCGAGCAGTGGATCCGGCAACGGACCACAGCGAGGCACAAGTAGCGGACCGAACCGGTGAAGGGGCATAATAGTTTGTAGGAGGAGGCGGGCCATGTTTGCAGGCGAATACCTGTGCAAGCTGGACGAAAAGGGGCGGTTCATTCTGCCCTCTCCCATGCGCGAACGTCTGGAGGCCGAGGGGAACGGGGTGGTGTTCCTCAGGGGTCCGGAGCAGTCCTTGTGGGTGTACTCGAACGCCGAATGGCATCGGGTCCTTGAACGGACCAAGGACAAGCTGGATGAGGATCAGAGCCGCCTGTTCATGCATTTCGTCGTGTCGGAAGCCGGAACGTCCGACGTGGACAAGACGGGACGGATTTTGATTCCCGGACGGCTCCGGAAGATGGTCCCGGTGGAGGATGACCAGGAAATCGTACTGGTCGGGCTCTACAACCGCATGGAGATCTGGAATCCCTCCGAATGGCGACGATACTTGAGCCGGACGGAAGACAAGTACGACCAAAACCTGAGTAAGATTTTAAATCTTCTCTGAACCGAATTCCGTGCCGCGACCATCCTCCAAAGGCTACCGACCTCGGTCCCCGGTCACCCTCCGCCTGACATCGTATCGGTCCCCCGCTTTTCCGCCTGCCCTGAATCCAGCGGAATTCGATCCTCCTCGGATGACTACCCTGCCCCTCTCTCGCCAGCGCCAGCGCCCCAACCTCCCGGGTGAGGCGTTCGGAACCGAGCCCCTAGCCAACCGCGTCTTGATCTCACCGACGGGCCTGGATCTCGCGCTCCCCCTCCCACCGAGCATCAATCATCAATACGCCACGGTCAACGCCCGCCGCGTCCTCTCGGCCATGGGGCGGGCTTACAAGGATCAGGTGGGAAAACGGGTCCTCATGGCCCTGGGCCATGCCCCCTGCCGACAGGACCTCCTCCGGACCCTCCGCTCCAGCGACCTCACCCTGTCGATCCGCTTTTTTTTCGTGTCACCCTTGCGGCGGGATGTGGACGGCGGGTTGAAAATCGCTCAAGACGCCTTGTGCGAAGCCCTGGGGATCAATGACAACCGCATCCACGAAATCCACCTCTACAAGCATCGTGACCCGGCCCGGCCCCGCATCGAAATCTCCCTCGGACTGGCGGCCCAGTCCGCCAAAGTCCCAGCGCCCCATCCCGCCCGCACCCCTCGCCGATAGTTAGAACCTTTCCCAGCTTGTCACAGGCAGCACGAGTGGGCTGCTGGAGCGGGCATCAGAGCCGAGTTGTGCTCCGACGTTGCCGAGCCGCAGCGGCCCGCTCATGGCGGAGGGCGAGGACTGTTCGAAGTCCCGTTCAAGCGGACCTTGGGACGAGACGAGTTTCGCAGCCAAGCCGGGGACCCGGTACTCTTCCAATGCCACGGGTGATGAGGCTTACGGCGGACCAACGAGGCTCTGGCCTTTGAGCGGAAGCAGCCTGGCCGTGCCGTAAATTATTCGAAACGCAGGGCGTCGATGGGATTCAATCGTGCGGCCTTATTGGCTGGATACATGCCGAAGAACAGGCCCACCACTAAGGAAAACAGGGAGGCCACCAGGAGGGCTTCGACGGAAATAATGGTCGGCCAGCCAAGCAGCCTGGTGGTCACCTGCGCACCGACCACTCCCAACAGGCATCCGACCAGCCCCCCGATCAGGGTCAAGGTCATGGCCTCGGCCAGAAACTGGATCAAAATATGGCGCCGCTTGGCGCCGACAGCCATCCGAACCCCAATCTCGCGGGTCCGCTCGGTCACGGACACCAGCATGATGTTCATAATCCCGATCCCTCCGACCAGGAGGGAAATGGAGGCCACGGCGAACATCATCACCGTGAGGGTCTGGCCCGTGGCCTGCCGCACACTCCCGATGTCGACCTGAGTACGGACGGTAAAGTCGTCCGGTTGATCGGGCTGAAGCCGGTGGCGAGCCCGCAACACCCGCCGAATGCCCTCCGCAGCCTCGGGAAGATCCTCGGCTCTGACAGTAGAGGCGAACAGCGCGCCGACCGACCCCAGGAATTGCGTGCCGAACACCTTGCGCTCGGCGGTCGTAAACGGAATAAAAATGACATCGTCCTGGTCTGAGCCCTGGGGCGACTGACCCTTGGGGACCAGCACCCCCACCACCCGAAAAGGCACGTGCTTGATTCGGATGGTCGCTCCGATCGGCTCCTCGCCCGGATCAAAAAGATTGTCCACCACCGTCTGCCCCAGCAGCGCCACCGATGCAGCCTGGTCCAGATCCATTTGGGTGAAGGGCCCCCCGCTGACGAACTCCCAACCGCGGATGGTCAGGTAGCCGGGAGAGACGCCGTTCACAGGCCCGTTCCAGTTTCGGTTCCCGTACACGCTCTGGAGCACATCCCGCTTGGCCCACCCGGTCTCAACCAACACCGGCACGCTTTTTTTCAACTCCAACGCATCGGCCACGGTCAAGGTCACGGCGCCGCCCAGTGCACCCCGAACCCCGCCCACGGAGGTCGCTCCAGGCAGGATCAGGATCATGTTGGTCCCGAGGCTGGCAATCTGTGCGCGCACCGCCGCTTTGGCACCCTCCCCGATGCTGACCATCGCAATGACCGCGCCGACGCCGATGATGATCCCGAGCATGGTCAGCCCGGCCCGAAGCCGGTTTCGGTTCAACACCCGAAAGGCGGTCAGCAGCGTTAGGAGCAGAAATGCGGGCATGCGAGACCCTAGCCCTCTCCCATTCCAATGGAACCCCGCCTGCCTGCGGTAACCCGGTCGGTGACGATGCGTCCGTCCTGCATCACGAGCTGCCGGGCCGTGTACGCCGCAATGTTGGCCTCGTGCGTGACCACGAGCAGGGTCAGGCCGTCCTCACGATTCAGTGTCATCAGGACCTCCATGATGTCGCGGCTGGAGTCGGAATCCAAATTTCCGGTGGGTTCGTCCGCCAAAAGAATCGTGGGCGACGAGACCAGCGCCCGTGCGATCGCCACCCGTTGCTGCTGGCCGCCCGACAACTGGGAAGGGAAATTGCGCTCATAGCCAGCCAGGCCGACACGGGCGAGCGCTTCCGCCGCACTGGCCCGCTGGTCCCGCAAAGAGGCGCCGCGGTACAACAAGGGAAGCTGGACATTCTCCAGGGCGCTAGTCCTGGGGATCAGATTGAAATTTTGAAAGACGAACCCGATAGTCTGATTGCGGATCTCCGCCAGGTCATCCGCCCCGACCTGACTGACATCCCTCCCGTGGAGCTCATACCCCCCCCTCGTGGGGCTGTCGAGACAGCCTAGGATGTTCATCAGGGTGGACTTGCCGGACCCCGAGGCGCCCATGACGGCCACGCTCTCGCCGGACTCGACCGACAGGTTGATGCCCCGCAGGGCCTCCACCTTCACCTCCCCGAGCCGGTAGATCTTCCATATGTCCGAGCAGACGATCAGCGGTGCCATGGGTAACCCAGTGACGGATGACAGGTGACGAGTGTCCGGCGAGGTATGGTTCATCAACCTTTCCGGGCTCTTCTCCTCTTGACGCGTCACCGGGGACCCGTTGCATTCCCGGATCAACGGGTGCCCCGCGTCAGGGTTTTTAGAGACCGCGCTCGCGGGAACTCGACCGCCGGGGCTCCGACCCGAACCCGGGAGGGAGGGTCTGAGGACGCCGCTCACCCGGCGGCGCCTCGAGGCCGACGATCACCCGATCACCAACGGACAGGTCGCCGCTCACCACCTCCGTGACGGTCCCATCGGAGATCCCCACGACCACCGTCGTGGGCTCCGGCAGGCCGGAGGGTCCCAGTTTCCAAAGAGTCCTGGAGACCACCGGGCGCCCGTTTCCCGGCCCGCCGGGTGGTTTCTCCACTGATTCCTGGCGCGGCTTGCCTCCCCCGGCCGCCAAGGCCTGATCCTCGGGCCGACCCGTTTTGGGTGGAATGAACCGGAGGGCCGCAGTCGGCACCTTGAGAACCCCTTCCCGCCGCGCCACCGTGATGGACACATTGGCGGTCATGCCGGGCTTGAGCCGAAGGTCATCGTTGCTGACGCCCACCACCACTTTATAGGTCACGACGTTCTGCACGGTCACGGGAGCGTGGCGGACCTGTTTCACCACACCCTGGAATCGGACCCCCGGATAGGCGTCCACGGTAAAGGAGGCGCCGTTCCCTTCCGCAATGCCGCCGATGTCGGCTTCACTGACATTGGCCTCCACCTGCATCTGCGTGAGGTCGCGGGCGATGAGGAACAGGGTAGGAGTGGCAAAGCTGGCGGCAATGGTCTGGCCGACTTCCACGGTGCGATCGATCACGACCCCGTCCACCGGCGACCGGATGACGGTGTAGGTCAAGTCCAGCTCGGCGGCCCGGAGTGCGGCCTCGGCCTGCTGCACCTGGGCTTCCGCCACGGCAAGTTGGGCCTGGGCGCCTTCATGGCCGGTCAGGGCCACGTCGAGATCATTTTGAGAAACGAATTGCTGCTCGATCAGGGCCCGAGCCCGTTTCAACTCTCGTTCCCGTTGGGCCGCTTCAGCACGGGCCTTGAGCAAAGCCGCCCTGGCATTGATTAAGCTGGCTTGCGCCTGGTCCCGGCGAGCCTGAAAGGGAGCCGGATCGATCCGAGCCACCTCCTGGCCCGCCTTCACGACCGAGTTGAAGTCGACGTGGAGGCTCTGGATTTTTCCAGAGACCTGGCTCCCCACTTGAACCAGGACGACGGGGTTGATGGTGCCCGTTGCGGTGACGACGGAGAGGACCGCCCCGCGCTCCACCGGAGCGGAGCGATAATGGGGGGAGGTGGTACGATCTTGACCGAGAAACACGTACGCCAATAGCGCCGCCCCCACAGCCGCCATGGCGCCGATCCAGACTGTTCTGCGCACACTTGCCGTCCGTTCAAAAGGTGAGACTGCCGCGGATCAAGGGAATCTGCGAGGGCATTGTAGAAACGGGGTTTTTCACCTGTCAAGGAAGGGAAGTGACAAGGCCATCCGCCCCACCGGCGGATGGCCTTGGATGATGAGCGACGGGTTTTCCTGAGGCCGGCTGCCTCTGAATTTCAATCAAGGCGCGGCAGTGACCCGATCCTTGATGACGTCAAACGTGCTCCTCGGCAGCACGTTTTTCGCCATCAACTCGCCCTTCAACCGGTACGGCCGGTTCATGACGACCTTGTCCGCCACGTCCTTGGTCAGTCCCAAAAACAGGACCATGTCGTTGGAGGAAGCGGTGTTGAGGTTGACCGGGGTCAGCCCGCCTTTCGAGGAGGGAGCGACCGACACCCCTGCCTGCGCGCCTGGCTTGGCGGAAGACCCGTTGGCGGCTGAAGGCTCCATGGGTTTGGAAGCCGGAGTGGGGGACGAGACGGACGGCGGCGAAGGAGCCAGGGCCTGCTGACGTTCCTTCAGTTCCTTCTGGTACCGCGACACCGTCGCTTTGAGGGCACTATTTTGGGTTTTGAGATCATCGTATTCACGCTGCAGGGTTTTATGCTGCGTCAACAGGTCCTTGCTCTTGACCTCAAGGTCGTGAATGCGGGCTTCGATACTGGCCCGTTCCTTGTCTCGAATGTCCTTAATCCGCTGCAGCTCAGACGAGGCCAGCTTCACGTCATCGGAGAGCTTGGCATTGAGATCTCTGAGGCTTTTGACCTGCTGCTCCAGCGCGTTCTTTTGGGCCCGAACGCGTTCCAGGTCTGTTCTGGCGGCTTCCGATTCCGCGACAGCCGCGTTGAATTTGCTATCGCTCACACATCCGCCCAGCGCCAGGGTGGCCGCGAGCACCATGCCGATTGTCCCAGATGTCTTCATCCCGTCCTCCCTTGACGTGACCTCGCTTCAACCTTTGGATTGGCCGCCTCATGGCCGGTGATCGCGTAAGCTCTTTTCCCTGGCCTCAGGACCGGCACGGGCCGCGCCAACGAAAAGAACCCTGCCAGAGGGGGTAAGCTCCTTGATGTGTAGTCGATAATCCCCTTTTTGTCAATAGCATGGACATGATTTAGCAGATCGCTTTTCGTAGGCCGATCCACCGAAAGGGTTTACCTTGACTGCCCTGGCCCCGTCTGTGATCATGCGCCCGGTTATCCCTCGAACTCCGTAACGGACTCGCAAGGGTCCAGCGGATCTACACCAAAGGACCAGCGCATGGGAGAATGGGGGGCGGGCCTCGCGATCCTGCTGGGGATCATCGAAGGCCTGACTGAATTTCTACCGGTGTCCTCCACGGGACACCTCATCATCGTCGGCCATCTGCTGGGATTTACTGGGGCCTTGGCGGCCAGCGTGGAAATCTCCATTCAATTGGGATCCATTCTGGCCGTGATCGTCTATGAACGCCAAAAGCTCCGGGCCATCCTGGTGCAGGCGGCTCGCGAACAGACCCACCTGTGGACCCAAGTCCGGACTCGACAGGCCGTCCCCGGCCGACAGGAACCCGATCGCTGGCGCGCGCTGGCCCAACAGTCCTTCGCGTCCCATCGGAGCCTGTGGTTTGTCATCGGCTTGGGAGTGGCGTTTCTTCCGGCCGCGTGCGTGGGCCTGTTGACCCATGATTGGATCGAGGCCCACTTGTTCCATCCCTACACCGTCGCGGGCGCGTTGATCGTGGGAGGGGTGATCATTCTCCTGGTGGAAGCCGCCAAGACTCCCCTGCTGGTCTCTCAATTGGACCAGGTCGGGTTGAGAACCGCCTTCTTGGTGGGCCTCGCGCAATGCGCCGCTTTGATCCCGGGGGTCTCCCGGTCCGGCGCCACGATCATCGGCGGGTTGCTCTGCGGCCTGGATCGTAAAAGCGCGACGGAATACTCGTTCTTCTTAGCCCTGCCGACCATGATTGCCGCCACTACCTATAAATTGCTCAGCTCCCGGGCCGTGCTGACCCAGGAGGATTACCTGGCTCTTGGGTTGGGGCTGCTGGTGTCTTTCCTGGTGGGATGGGCGGTGATCGCCGCCTTCCTAGCATTTGTCAAACGCCACAGCTTCCGCGCCTTCGCGTACTACCGGATTGGGCTCGGCGTTGCAGTCCTGGCGCTGTTCGGATGAACACACTTGCAGGAGGGGGTGGGTCGGCGATCCCGGGCTACTGCTGAGATTCCTGCACTGCCACGTTCTGTTCTTTTCGTTCAAACGCGAAGCGGAAAATCAGGAAGACCACGCCGACGCTGATGGCCGCATCCGCGACGTTGAAAGCCGGCCAATGGTAGCCGCGCAGGTAGAAATCCAGAAAGTCGATAACCTCGCCGAACCGCAATCGGTCCAGAAGATTGCCGACCGCGCCGCCCAGGATGGCCGCAATGCTTACCTGTCCGACCCAATCATCCTGCCGCAGACGATAGAAAATGGTCCCCAGAAGCACCAGGGCGCAGAGTGAGGTGACGCCAAAGAAGATCAGCCGGAACGTGCTGCCACTGGACGCCAGCAGGCCGAACGCGGCCCCGGGGTTCCGGATATAGGTCAGGTTGAAGAAGCCGGGCACGACCGGAATGGATTCGTGCAGACGCATCGTCAACATGACCTGCGCCTTGGTGGCCTGATCGAGGGCGAGGGTGCCAAGGCTCACCATCGCCAGGATCACGTGGCGGGCTGATCGTCCCATCACCCGATCGCCTCCACGCACCGATCACAGAGCGTCGGGTGCCCGGAACTCGCCCCGACCGTCTCCCGATAATTCCAGCACCGCTCGCACTTTCGGCCGGAGGCTTTTTCCACGTCGACCGTGAACCCGCTCGTATCGCTCAGCAAATGGCCTTCAAAAGAAACATTGGGCTCCAGACGCAGAGTAACTT
>JBFFYZ010000028.1:0-10549 GCA_041568895.1 Nitrospiraceae bacterium | reverse complement strand
TGATCATGGTCGTGGTCGGGGTGGCGCTCAGCCTCAGGCAAAGCGGCACCCGCGGAGGCGGGGTGGCCATCGGCGTCGGTCAGGCGTTAGTGCTCGGATTCTTCTACTGGGCATCCCACTCCGTGTCCATCGCCCTGGGACGGAGCGGCGCCCTCACGCCCGTCATCGCCGGATGGATGGCCAATTTGCTGTTCCTGTCGTTCGGAGGGTACCTGATTTCAAAGGTCAGAACGTAGGACGAGGCGGATGCGCCGCCGTGAGGGTGCGTTGATGGGACTCGCCGAACCGTTTCGGCCAGACACGTCACGAAGTTGACTGGGTAGGAGGCTTGGGGTAAAAGGAGTCGGTCGCCCTTCTCCGCGCCAGATGCGGGCGCTGTCGCGCCCAATCGCGACGCGAACGGGGGGACGACCCAGGATCGGATGGCACAGCGAGTCGTCATTACAGGCTTAGGCATGGTCTCCCCGATCGGCATCGGGGTGGCCCAATTTTGGAAAGCTGCCCTGGAAGGCCGCTCCGGCGTGACGGCGCTCCGCGCGTTCGAGGGGTTCCCCTTGGAATCCTACCGATCCCGGGTGGTGGGCCAAATCCTGGATTTCACGCCTTCCCAATACCTGGAAACGCCGCATGCGGAGCGCGTGGACCGGTACGCGCAGTTCGGGTTGGTGGCCGTCAAGGAGGCCCTGGCGGATTCGGGTCTGCGCTTGGACCGGGAGAACCCCCATCGGGTGGGCGTCATCATGGGCGCCGGCATGGGCGGAATGGTCATGGGCGAACGGGAAATTACCCAGCTGTACCAATCCCAAAAACCCCACCGCGTGCATCCGAACTTCATTCCCATGATCACTCTGAATTCCGCTTCCGGCATCATCGCCATGGCCCATGGCGCGAAAGGGCCCAATCTGACCATCTCCACCGCCTGTTCCTCGAGCGCCCATGCGGTCGGACTGGCGTTGAACGCTATTCGAAACGGCCAGGCCGACGTCATCATCACGGTCGGGGCGGACGCCAGCATCACGCCCCTGGTGTTCGCCGGCTTCTGCTCCCTGCGGGCCCTATCCACCAAATATAACGACACCCCGGCCAAGGCCTCCCGCCCGTTCGATCGTGGCCGGGACGGGTTCGTCATGGGCGAGGGGTCGGGCGCGTTGATTCTGGAGTCGTGGGACCACGCCCGCAAGCGAAAGGCCCGCACCTACGCGGAAGTCGCCGGGTATGCCAGCACCAGCGAGGCCTACCATATGGTGATCCCAGGTGAGGACGGCATCGAGGTGGCCACCACGATGACCTTGGCGCTTCGGGACGCGAAAATCAGCCCCAGCCAGGTGGACTATATCAACGCCCACGCGACTTCCACGCCCATCGGGGATGCCGTGGAGGTCAAGGCCCTCAAGAAGGTGTTTAAATCGCGGGCCGATCGGCTAGCCATCAACGCCACGAAGTCCCTGATCGGCCATACCCTCGGCGGGGCGGGAGCGATCGGATCCGTTGCCTGCGCGTTGGCCCTCAGCACCGGGCACCTCCATCCAACCCTCAATTATGAGGATCCCGACCCGGCCTGCGCGCTGCCGGGGATCTCGGCGGTCGCCCAGGAACGGCGCCTGAAGGTCGCCATGCTGAACGCCTTCGGGTTCGGGAGCAACAACGCCGCGGTCGTGTTCAAAAAGATTTCCTAGGTGGACTCGGAACGACCGGGAGAAGGATCAAACGCATGTCCGGTGACGTGGCGTTAACTCAACAAATTCAAACGGCCCTCGCCGACTACCTCAAACGGAAGCCGGAGTCCATCCTCCCGGAACATTCGTTGCGGGATGACCTGGGACTCGACTCCATGGCGACCATCGAACTCCTCTTTCGGATCGAAGAAGTCTTCGACCTGCAAATTCCGGACGAGGATCTCCAAAAACTCGTCACCGTTGGCAACGTGATTGCCTACGTTGAAAGCCGGCTCAAACCAGCCTCAGGCAAACTATCTCCCAAGCGCACGGCCAAGCGGTCCGCCGCCAAGAAAAAAGGATAGCGACATGTCCCCGCGACCAGAGTCCCGTGCGATCCGACTGGACGAGATCAGCCGGGCCATTAATGGCGAACTGCGCGGAGCCGGCGAGACCCTGATCACGGGGGTCTCGAGCCTGGAAGACGCCCAGGCCGGCGACCTGGCCTTTGTGGCCGCGGATCGGTTCGTCAAGGTTGCGCGAACGTCGCAGGCAGCGGCCTTCGTGGTCGGCAAGCCGATTCCGGACCTGCCGAAGCCGCAGATCATCGCCAGCCATCCCGCCTATGCTTTTGCCCGGGTGGTCCAACAATTTTTCACCCAGCCTTACCAGCCGCGTGGAATTTCTCCCCAAGCCATGCAGGGCGCCGGGGTTCGAATCGGGCCGGAGGCTTCTGTCTGGTCTTTCGTGACCTTGGGGGACCGGGTCACCATCGGGGCCCGGACCACCCTCTACCCCGGGGTCTTTATCGGGGATGATTCGACGGTGGGGGACGATTGTATTCTCTACCCGAACGTCACCGTCCGGGAGCGATGCACCCTCGGAAACCGGGTGATCATCCACAGCGGGACCGTCGTGGGGAGTGACGGCTTTGGTTACGTCCCGGAAGGAGGGCGCCACCATAAAATTCCCCAAATCGGGACGGTTGTCATTGAAGACGACGTGGAGCTGGGCGCCAATGTCACGGTCGATCGTGCCACGTTCGGACAGACCATCATTCGGCGAGGAACCAAGGTGGATAATTTGGTGCAAATCGCCCACAATGTCTCGGTGGGAGAGCACAGTATTCTGGTCGCCCAGGTTGGGATAGCGGGCAGCACCAGCCTTGGACACCACGTGATCGTCGGCGGCCAAGCTGGCCTGGCGGACCATCTCAAGATCGAGGATGGGGTGATGATCGCCGCGCGGTCGGGGGTGAATCGGAATCTCACAGGAGGCCAAATCGTCTCAGGGTCGCCGGTGATGCCTCATGAGGTGTTCATCAAAGCCCAAGCGGTCATCCCGCGCCTGCCCGAACTGCGTCAACATCTCAGGAACCTGGAGGAGCGTGTCCGGTCCTTGGAAACCCGCACCAAGTCCCGATCCAAGCCCAAACGAGCCCGCAAATAACTCCCCGCCCCTGGGTTTATCAGGTGATGTTGAATTCGGAGAGCGGAGGCCTGGCCTCAGGTCGTTCCGCCGTTGGCCTTAGCGGCTGCCGGATCGAACCGGCGCAATGACTCCCCGCCAAAAGAACATTTTGGCCCAAAAAAAGCCTGCCCAAGGCAGGAGAAACGCCGCCACATAGTAGACCTGGCCGAACATCGAGCTGAGCGCCGACGCGCCCACCAGAAGAACTATCCCCAGGATATAGCCAAAAGGAACCAGATTCCGGCCGGGATGGGACAAGGTGGGTGAAGAAGCCTCCCGTTTGGACCGCTTGAGGCCCGTACGCGAGAAGGTTCGCATTCGGCCCGCAAAATGGCCGGGATGCTCACGGAGCAAATATTTGTGGTAGCGGGTCTGGACCCATCCGAGCGTCCCTCCTGCTAGGATTAATCCGCTGCTTTCCAGAAACGTCCGCCATCCATAGCTATCCCCAACAAATTGGTACACCAGCGCGGCTGTACCCGAGAGCATGAAGATCAGGCCCAGCAATCCGGAGGGGAACAGGATGTGGGTCCGGACATAGATTTTCGCCTTCTCCGCCTCTCCTTCAATTCGTTTTGTCGTGAGGATCTTTGGCATGAAGAACCGATGGTGAGTGGACAAGCGGCCGATTGAAGCTGGGCGGGGTAGCCTTACGCTTCCTCATCCAGACCGGGAGCCTCATCGGCTCCCGTGAGCAGGCCCTTTCCGGGCAGCCGGTATCGTTCCGAGGCCCAGTCGCCCAGATCGATGAGGCAGCAACGTTCAGAACAAAAAGGCCGCCACGGATTGTGGTCCCACCCCGTCTCACGATGACAGGTCGGACAATGAAGGGTCATAACAAAAATTATACCAACCCGAGATTTTTTTTACACGTGGAAGATTTTTTTGTCCTTGAAGGTTGTGTCACGCTGAATCATCGAACATTTTCCTGAATGACCTTCAAACAATTCATGGCAACCATTGTTGTTGACTCTTTTGGGCGGTTCAACATTTTTGTATCCCGCTATGCACCAAAATTTGTTCTTCCGCGCAAGTACTCACCCATTCCCTCTTTGAAACCCCGCGACCTTGTTCACCCTTCTCGCATTTTGGCTGGGTGGCCTTCATTTTTTGTCCCCAAAAACTGTGGATGGGGTGTGGACAATCTTGTGAATCAAATTTTTACGCCAAGGGTCCCGGCCCACTCTAGCAAACTGCCTAAATTTTAGGCTTACAATTACTCCTATTTTCAATCACTTATAGAATTTGTGGGTGAGGCTATGCCCTGCCCCAATATCCTGCGATAGGACCCGCGCCACGGTTCCCTTGTGTGGACAACAACCTGTTGCCTGAGGCGGAACGTGCCTCTCCGCTGATCGCTTAAACCAACGAAGATGCGGGAAAATTGAGAAGAGTGCGAGGTGAAAGCGGTCGAGGACTCATGTGCCTGAGCCGAGGACCTTTTCTATGGCTGCACGCTCGTTCTTGCCGGCATCAACCCATTGTTGCGCCAGGGGGACAAGGCCATTCAAACGGGTCTGAACGGCATCGTAGCGTTGAGGGGTAATCTGAAGACGCCGGCTGGCCGCAATTGTGAGAAAGGTTTCCAGCCCTTGAAAAAATTCCAAAATCGTCAAGGCCTCCGCCGATTGAACCGGCCCCTGAAGGTGGCGGACATTTTGCAGGATCGTCTCCACGGTCTGCGCGTAGGCGGATTGGTTGGCTACAGCCCTTTTTAAGGTGGAGAACGCCTGGGTCATGGACGGAACCTGCTGGCGAATTTCTCCCAAAAACTGGTCATCGAGACGCGTCACCTCCTGCAACACCTGCCGGATAGCCTGCCGGTCCACCTTGGAGTGCCCATTATCCTCCTTGAGTTTCCCCTTCCGAATCGCCACTTCAACCAGGTTCCGATTGGGGGGCGCCGCTCGGGACCGAAGTTCCTGCAGTTCCAACAGGGCGTCCAGCAGAGCATCGGCTTCTTCACCCGTGGCAGGGGCCTTCTGCTTTCGCTTCGGCTGGTACCGGTTGCGGTTGGGGTTCTTGCCTCTCAGCAGGCGCGCCTGCCTCAACGGCCGGGGCTGGTTCTGGCTGCGGAGTCGCGGGGGCCTGGGTTTCCTGGGGTTGCGCCGGCACTGGGGGAGCCGTTACCCCCTTGGAGGCGGCCATGATCGCCTCGTGAATCCGCTGGGTGAGATACTCCAATCCAATGATATCCGTGGATTTGGTCTGGGCCACCTCCCGCAGCAGGCTTCCCAAGGTCTCGAAGCCTTCGCGGAGCGTCACGATCGGCCCGGACTTGGGCACGACCGGCTGCGTTTCCATGGCATGCAGGAGGGAAAGTAAGGCTTCGGCCAGTTCCTCGATCGGGGGCAGCGAGACGGTGGCCGCAGAGCCCTTCAGGTTGGCCATCCCGCGGAGCATGACTTTGAAAAGCTTGGCAACCCGGTCGGACCCTGGTTCGGATTCGATATCCTGGAGCGCCGCCTTGCATTGATTAATCCATTCCTGCGACTCCAGCGCGAACAGCTCCAGAACCTGTTCCTTGAAGGGATCTTGTTCAGCTTCGGAGGTCATAACCCTCACTTGCAGACATCGCCACCCTGCTCGGCACGTTCTTTTTCAAGACGGAAATTATACACCGGTTCCCCGCAGGATGGGAGCAGGAGTTTCTTTTAGGATGACGGGGGCTGGCCGTCTCCTCACTTGATCACTGCGAGGAGGAACAAGGAGGTAATGGATGTGTTCGCCAAGGGCGGCGAGAGGACGGTCCGGCGAGAGAGCCTTCGGATAGAGGGGATCGAGGGCAAGGAACAAACAAACTTGACGTCGAATCCAGGGACAGGAGGCAGGCAGGTGGAGGAGACCGCCGAACGGTCCTCAAGAAAGCTCTTAGAGATCTCTGCCAGGGCGCGCGGCCTCCTCGGCCGGGCGTTCCTCTGGTTCGTTGACGAGCCCGGTGAGTTCCCCCAGGGTTCTGGTCGCCGCTCGCAGACATTCCTCCGCGAGGACCGCGGCCCGCTCCACCTCAGCCAAGCGCTGCGCCAGTTGAGTGGACCGGGCCTGTTCGGAGGCTAGCCGGACTTCCAATTCTTTGATCTTAGCCGCCGCTTGGCGAAAGGCTTGCACTTGCTCTTCGGTGACGCGATAGACCTTGCTTGTTCCGACGGCGGCATCGGACGGGGGAGCTCCCCGGCCGTTGCGCTTGGCGAGGAGATCTCGAACCCGGTCTTGTAAGGAGGATCCGAGAAAGGGCTTTTTCAGCACCCCGTCGGCCCGGCACACCTCCGCCTGTCGAGTCACCTCCTCGTCGATGATCCCCGATATCAGAAGGACCGGCACTTCCTCCAGGCCGGCATGGGACCGCACAAAATTGCAGACATCGTACCCGGATTTGTCCGGCATGATGACATCGGAAATAATGAGATCCGGCCGCTGAGTGGCTAGCCAAGCCACTGCCTCTTCCCCGCTGGTCGCTAGCGACACTTCAAACCCCGCATCCGTGAGCAATCGCTCCGCGACTTTCAGAACCGTAAGGCTATCGTCGGCCACAAGAACCTTGGGCATACGTTACCTCGCCTGGGCTCCTTCCCGGTGGCCGAAGTCGTTCGGGTACTGACCTGCCGGCGTCACTTGGCCCAGGGTCAATAGCGAGTAGAGCGGAATCTCTTCGGATCCGATCTGGCAATGACCGGCTTCCTCGGAACCCGGGTTCGGCGAAGGCTTGATCGCCGACGCGTCAATGGTCTGGAGGGTCGGGATATCGGCATCGATGCAGACGGCCATCGGCCCATCCCGCCGTTTGGCAATCAGACATAACGGAGCCGCGCCTTGGACCTGGACGTGAAGCCACTCGGCCAAATCAAACACCGGCAGGACGTCGTCCCCTCGCCTCATCATCGCCCGGATATGGGCGGTCCCGCTGGGAATCGGAATCGCCTCGACCCAGGGCCAGACCCCTCCCACCTCCTCGGCTTTCACCGCCATGCGGCGGTTCCCTACCGAAAAGACGACCACCAGGCAGGTGGGAGCAGCCTTAGAGTTGGGCCCAGGGTGTGTCATCGCCATCGGCGGATTCCTCCAAGAGGTCCAACGCATTCCCCTCCCCGCCGCCGCGGGAAGACTCGGACAACCCTATCCGATTCACCGCCCCGGCGCCGGCCGGATCCGACTCCAACTCCAGGACCGGAGCCGTGGACATGGTGAGCCCGCCCCCTTCGGCCAGCAGCCAGCCCGCGTTTAGCACCAGGGCGACGGAGTCCCGATACAGGAACATCCCGGAGAACCATTGTCGCTCGGGTCCGGCAAAGTGGGGCGGGAGGGGGCGAATCCGCACGCGTTCCACATCGGTCAGGCCCATCACCACATCCACCCTGAGGGCCTGCTGGATCTCCTGCTCCCCACACAAGAGAACCCTCGACTCGGCCGACAGGGAGACACCAGGCAAATCGAACCGGGCGCCCAGGTCCACGAGCGGGCAGGGGCCACCAACCGACGCTGAGGCCTCCTCCGGCCTCACGATTCCCCGTATGATCTCGGCCGGGAGCGCGAAATAGGTTTTCGCGCAGGCCACGACCAGCACCTGCTTCGAATTGGCGCCGCCCACCGCGCTGTCCTGCCGGGTGTAGCTGATCATCGACCTGACCTACTCCTTTTCCAAGACCCTACCGCCGGAAATCCTTACAGCTGCGCGCCCATGGGGCGTCCAATCCACCGCTCCACCTCCTGAACCAAGGCGCGCTCCTCGACGGGTTTGGCAATATAGGCATTCGCGCCCATGCTCAGGGCCATTTGCCGGTGTTTCTCTCCCGCTCTTGTCGTCATGACCAAAATCGGCGTGGTCTTGGTATGCGGCCGTTCCCGCAGCGCCTGGATCACTTCGTAGCCGTTCAGCTTGGGCATTTCCAGATCGGTAATGATCAGTCGGTACGCATGGTGGAGGGCTTTCCGAAGACCTTCCTCGCCGTCGACAGCGGTATCCACCTGATACCCCGCCCCTTCCAGCATTCGCCCGACAAACTTCCGGACACTCAACGAATCGTCGACCAGCAAAATTTGCGGGCCCTCCTCCTCCAGCTCGAACGGAGGAGGTTCCGGGCCCCCACTGGGACCCTCCAACGCCAGACCTACCGATTGGACACCCGCAGCGATGGTCTCGTGGCGGTCCTCCCCGTTTCCCAGGCGTCCGACATCCAGCACGAGAATGACACGTCCCTCGGGATCGATGGTCGCTCCGCCGAAACAGGACTCCTGGAAAAGCTTCAGACTGCCCAGGGTCTTGATGACGATTTCCTGCCGTCCGAGCAACTGGTCGACCACGAGTCCCAACGCGCCGGTTGGAGTCCGCACGATGACCACCGGACGAGGGCCTTCCCACTCGGCGAGATCTCCCCCCAACATCTGGGCCAAGGGCCGCACTTCAACAGCCTCCTCCCCGACCTGGAGAATGGACCGGCCGCCGAAGTCTTTGATGGCTTCCCTGGCACACATCAGGACTTCCCGAATGCCCGGCAGCGGGATGGCATAGCGGTCATTGGCCACCCGGACGACCAGGGCCATGGAGATCAGGACGGTCAGCGGCAGCGTTAAGCGGAACTTGGTGCCTTTGCCCCGGCTCGTCTCAATTTCGATGTGCCCGTGCATGGCCTCGATGATTCGCTTGACGACATCCAAGCCCACACCGCGGCCGGCCTGAGTGCCCACTTCCTCGCTCGTGGAAAATCCCGGCAGGAAGATGAGCTTGAGCGCCTCGGGCTCCGGCAGCACCGGCGCCAACTCCGGACGCAAGACTCCCAGCCGGATCGCTTTGGCTTTGACACTGTCCACGTCGATTCCCGCCCCGTCATCCTCCACCTCGATAGTGACGGAGTTGCCCCGGTGAGCCGCGCGCAGCCAGATCGTCCCGCTGGCCGGTTTGCCTTGCCCGACGCGGACCGCGGGTTTCTCGATTCCGTGAAACACCGCATTTCGCACCAGGTGGACCAGCGGGTCCACGAGGCGATCGACCACGCCGGTATCCACCTCGGTATGTTCACCGGAAACCACCACCGTCACTTCCTTGCCGCTTGTTCTGGCCATTTCCCGGGCCGCTCGGCGGAACCGCGTGAAGGGGGTCCCGATGGGCACCATGCGGGCATGGGCGATCTCGTCCCGCATGCCCAAGGTCAACCGCTGAAGATGGCTCATGTCCTCCCGGGCCTTCCGGATGGAGCCGCTGAGCTGGGCCATGGACTCGCCCACATCCGCCGACACCTCGGCGATCCGACGAGCCAAAATATTGAAGTCATCGTATTTGTCGAACTCCAGGCTCCCGAAATCCATGAGGGCGTTCATGAGAGGGCCGCCGGATTCCCCGTTCCCCGGCCCAGCCGAGGGGACAGTGAACGTGTGTTTTTCTTCAAAGGCCCGTACGGCCTCGATCATCCGAACCTTGCAGCCTTGGACCTGGTGGGAGAGTTGCTCCAGCATCAAAAGCCGTTGCTCCAGCCGTCCACGCCCGATCACCAGCTCGCCCACGAGGTTCAACAATCGTTCGAGACGCTCCCGACTGACGCGAATCATGGCGGAATCGGAGACTTCCTGTGTCGTACTGCTCGGCGGAGGTGTCGCCGCAGGCTGTGGGGTGTCGGCGGCGGGCGCCTCGGTACTCCTGGCGGAGGCTGGTCCACTCCCCGCTCCCACACTGGGCGTGACCGCCGGGACCGGAGCGTGGTCCGCACTGGAATCCATCTGGTCGGCCTGCTGGAGGCGTTCCTTCACGACCGCAAACTCCCGGCGGGTCTGGTCCAGCGCCCGAGGATCGCGCCGCATCAGCAGCCGCACGACATCCACCGCCCGGAACATAAGGTCCGTCAAATCCGGGGTCATCCTCATCTGGCCATCCCGCATGGCGCCCATGATGTCTTCGACATGGTGGGTGATGTCACCGACGGCTTGGAATCCTACCGTGTACGCCGCGCCCTTGAGCGTATGGGCAGACCGAAACAGCTGTTGGATGGTATCCCGATCCTCCGGATCCTTTTCCAAGCGCAAGAGAGAGGTCTCCATGGCACTGAGGTATTCCTGGGCTTCGGTGGCAAAATACGAGAACACCTCCGAGTCCAGCTCGGGAAGGAGATACTCATCCGACAGGGGAACTGCAGAAGCGGCGTCCGGCTGGGGAGGGGCGGGAGTCGGGGCCGGCTGAGGATACCGCGCGTGCCAGGCTTCGAGACAATCCCCGTCCTCGTTGCCCTGTTCTCCTATGGCGTCAACCTGGTTTCGGATCGCCTCAAGGAGATCCCGCAGCAGGGCGATCGTCTGGGGCCACGCGGCCTCCGAGATCTCGGGAGCTTGTTCCAAGGCAGCTTCCAGGACTTCGGCGAGGCCCGCGAGACCGGGGAAGCCGTACATGGAGGCCGAGCCTCGAAGATTGTGGGCAAGGATGTATTGGGTGCGCAGGTCGG
>JBFFYZ010000027.1:0-10560 GCA_041568895.1 Nitrospiraceae bacterium | reverse complement strand
TCTTGAAACCGGTCGTATCCCCATCGCAGGGGTTTCTCGGCCGGCAGAGCAAGGAGGGGCAACCATGGAATGTCGTAAGTGCCGCGGGCTCATGGTCGAAGAGTGGTGTGCGGATGCCTTGGAGGATGCGTTTATCTGGAAATGCCTGAATTGCGGTGCGATGGAGGATGCGACCATCCTAAAAAATCAGGGGTTCCCGTTTCCCGTTCAACAGTTTCAGGCCATGGAGGTCTCAAATTTTTAACTTGTGTTTACCTTGCCCGTCACCCGCCGGAGTGGGAGGCCCACCCATCTTTTTTAAGGCCCACTCCGTCCACGCGGGGCTCTCTTAGAGCCCCGCGCAGCGCCTCAGAGTCGAAGTTGCTCGCCGAGGCGTACGACCAGGCATCATGAGGGGCGGCGGGATGGTTAAAGCGCCTGCCTGGCCAACTCCTCGACCGAGTCCACATCCTCGCAGGTTTTCGGATCCCCCCAACTGAACGCCTCTTCCAGAAAAGCCGGCCGAGGAAAGGTCTGGCGACATTGATAATACAGGGCCGCCAATTGGGCGCCGCGCTCGTAGGCGGCTCGCTCGGCCTTGACCAAGCCCTTTCCCACGAAAACCCCGATCGCAATCAGCAGGGTGATCACCAAAATTCCGGCGGTCAACCCCGCCTTCATTTGAGCCGGCTGCATGGGTATCCCCTCCTTCACACGTCCCCGCGCTCCCCCGCACTCTCCGGTGAGTACCGGGCTACGACGAACAGCTGACCACGATGTGCTTGCCCCAGTTGGGCGGGAGCGCGGCATACCGCTCCCGGTCGGGCTGCTCCGCGTACGGGTTCTCCAGCAGCCGGACCAGCCGGTCCACCTCGGAGTAGTCCCGCTGTTGGGTGGCTTGCTCGATGGCCTGTTGGGCCAGATAGCTCCGCAGGATGTATTTCGGGTTGACCCGGTCCATGCGGGCCTTGCGTGCTTGGTCCACACTGCCCTCCTCCCGCAAGCGGTCCCGGTAGCGCGCCGCCCAGCGATCGAAACCGTCCCGGTCGACAAAGAGGTCGCGGAGGCCCTCGTTCGTCGCGTCGGCCGCCGTGGTGAACCCGCCCAGCCGTCGGAAGAACAGAGTGTAGTCCACGTGGTTGGCCGCCAACAGGACCAGCAGGTCGTTCGTCAACGCCTCGTCCTCCGGACGGGCTTCCTGGCCTCCCAGCTTGGCGCGCATCAGGTCCCGATACTGGGCCTGGAAGACGGCCTGGTAGGTGTCCAGCGCCGCCTTGAGCGGATCCCTCGGCGCCAAAGGCAGGAGCGCCTGGGCCAGACAGCTGAGGTTCCAGAGGGCGATGGACGGCTGCTGGTCGAACGCGTACCGGCCATGGTGATCGGAATGGTTACAAATGAAACTCGGATCGTAATCGTCCAGGAATCCGAACGGCCCGTAGTCGAGGGTGAGCCCGAGGATGGACATGTTGTCCGTATTCATGACGCCGTGGGCGAAGCCGACGGCTTGCCATTGGGCGAGGAGTTGGGCGGTGCGGATGACGACGTCCTGAAAGAAGTCCAGGTACCGGTTCGTCGAGCCCGCCGGGGAAGAAGCCGCGACCGCGGGGAAATGGTTCTCGATCACGTAATCCGCCAACCGGACCAGCAGGTCGTGCTTGTGCCGGTAATAGAAGATTTCGAAGGTGCCGAACCGGACGTGGGAGGGCGCCATGCGGAGGAGCATGGCGCCGGTCTCCACTGTCTCCCGCCAGACTTTCTCGTCGCTTCCCACCACGCAGAGGGCGCGGGTGGTGGGAATACCCAGCCCGTGCATGGCTTCGCTGCACAAGAACTCGCGGATGCAGGAGCGGAGGACCGCCCGGCCGTCGCCGTCCCGCGAATAGGGCGTTTTCCCGGCGCCCTTGAGATGCAAATCCCATTTCTCGCCGGCTTGGTTCCGCACCTCGCCCAACAGGATTGCGCGGCCATCCCCCAACTGCGGCACATACACTCCGAACTGGTGGCCCGAGTAGAGCATGGCCAGGGGATCGCTTTCGGGGATCAGGAGGCTTCCGCCGAACAGGCCGACAAACTCCGGACGCGTCGCCTCCTCCGGGGGAAGATCAAGCAGGGCGGCGGCGGATTCGCTGAACCCCACCAAATAGGGGGGTTCCGCAAAAGGGGTCGGGTTCAGCCGGGTATACAACGATTCCGGCAGCCGGCCGTAGGAGTTATCGAATTGAAGGGTTTCCAGACGGCGTGTCGCGGTCATCGCCCCATGATCCTCGCCCAAGCCGGTTTCGTCAACTCCAGGCCTCCGGTCCGATCAGGCACGTCCCCTCCGGCATCGCGGCGAGACCGAATCAGACAAAGACCCATTTCGGAAAGGTCGCGGCCTGGCCTCGGAGATTCCCCTCCCCATCGATGACGGTCCACACCAGGGCCTGCTCCACGATGAACCGACGGCCGGTGACGGTGATGCGGATCCCGCTGTAGTCCTCGATGAAGCCGCGGGCGGAGGCCTGGGCCAGCAGCCGCTCGCGTTCCGCACGATTCACGGGCTCCGCGGTCAGCCGGGAGGGGGTCTTCGTAAATTGGTGCCAATCCGCCTCCCATAGCTCGAGCGCCCGCCGATTCCCGTAGTTCAGGATCGGATCGGGCTCGGTCCCGTGTGAGACTACCACAAAGGGCGCGGCAAAGAGGCGATGGGCCTGCGCTTCGGCGTCGCCCGTCCGCTCGATCAGCTCACGACCCGTCCAGTGGCGGAAACTATCCAGGACCAATTGGATCCAGCGGGTGACCGCTTCGGCCTCCCAGGGTGGGAAGGCCCGGCCCCCGTGAAGCTGCTCTTCTCCTGGTCCCGACCCCGCCATGCTGCGATCCTCTCAACGATCCTTCAGAAGTCTGATCAGCGCCGGCTGGACGCGCCTGCCGGCGAAATAGTCCCGGACTTCCTGGACAAACAGGGGCACCGCGAGCCCCATGTATCGGGGCGGCATCGCGGACAATTTCTCGACCCCGCTCCGCCACAGGTTGTCGGCGGGCTGAACGGCGCCCAGTCGATTTTTCAGGTTTGCGGCCGCCACCTGAATCAGCCCTTGAAAGAACCGCCCCGGTTGGGTGCTATGGCCCATCGCATGCCACAGGCCCTCGAAGGCTTCGTGGCTCTCCCACCAAAAGCCGCAATTGTACAGGTCCACACCGTACAGATAGAGTTCCGCCTGACGCCAGTCCTCCGGCGAAAAGGCCGGCGACCGGGGCTCCGGCTGACCGTACGAGTGGCCCTGAGGATTCCGCCGCGGGTGCGGATGCCTCCCGGGCAGATACTGGTAAGCGGGAAAGGGCCTGGCCGTGTAGCGGGGCACCGGCGGATCGGGGTGGGCGCTCACCGGACTGGGTCTCCGTAGCCCCTTTTCCCTCTCATCCGAAGGCCCGGCACGATAGTGCCGACCTTTTTGATTTTACCCCACCGCTCAGTGGCGGAAAGGAGCGCGGCTCTTCGGGCTCTCTTGCTCTTACCCATCACGATTGTCTACAATGAGCACCAGTGCTCTTGGAGCCATGGCCCTGGGGAAGAGGGAGGAGAGGCCACCGTGAAAGGGTTACGTTTCGAACGGCTCGGCAACGGCCATTATTACAAAGTAGTGTTCCATATCGGCACCACCTATATCCCCGTCAGCGACGAGACCGTGGAGGAGCTGAAGGGCCTGACCCTCTTGCCGGCCCAACGCTTCCTGGAAGTCCTGGTGGACAAGCTCGGGTACTCCTCGTACCTGAAGGACCAAATCCGGGCGGAACTCCAACACGCCGGGGATCCCATCACGCAGGTCACCGTCCTCCAGGGCACCCTCCGAGACCTCTAGAAGGATGTTGAAAAAGGCCTCCAGCTTCGTTTGGGCACCCATTGCTCCAAACAAGGCTAATGGGTAATTCCCTCAAAGACTCAACGTACCGAAAATAGTACGCCTCGCCTTCTCGCTCGCTACGGCCTCGCTGGCGACCTTTTTGAACATCCTGGAGATGGCGCCTTCCCAGGCAGATCGCTCTATTTCCTTAACGGCCTCCTAGGCGACACCCAGGGGCCCCCTTCAGCCGAGCCAGGTCACCCCTTCCTTGACAAGCTGATTCATGATCTCATTCTTTCGGGCGGGGTCCTTTTCTACTTTGACCGCCTTCGCGTAATGCTCCCGGGCCATCTCCGGCTTTCCCCGGGCCACGTAGACGTGGCCGAGCCCGAGATAAGCCCGCCCGTCATCGGGGTTTGCCTTTAGCGCTCGGTTGAACGCCTCCATCGCTTCGATTTTTTGCCCCCGGTTCAGGAAGATCCACCCCAACGCGGTTTCCGCAGGGGCAAAATTCTTGTCCGCTTTGAGCGCCTCCTGATATTCCCGCATCGCAAGGTCCATCCGGTTCTTGGTCTCATAGAGGCCGGCCAGCGCAAAGTGCAATTCGGCATCATTGGGGTTCAGGCGCAAGGATTCCTTGTATTCCTGCAACGCCGGCTCCAGCTTGCCCTGTTCCGCCAGGGCGCAGGCCAGATTGGCGTGCGCAATGGGATCGTCAGGGGTGAGCTTGATCACTTCCCGATATTGGGGAATGGCCAACTCCAACTGCCCTTGCTCCTGAAAGGCCACGCCCAAGTTGCTGCGGGCCAGGACGTAGGTCGGGTCGAGCTTGACCGCTTCCCGATATTCCTTGATCGCCAATTCCATCCGATCCAACCGCTCGTAAATCTGGCCAAGGAAGCAATGGGCATAGGGCGAACTTGGATTCAACCGAATGGCCTCCTTGTACGCGACCACCGACTGCTCGGATTTTCCGGACTGGGCGAGGAACAGGGCGGCCATGAGCTGGGCATTGGCTTCTTCCGGGTGGCTGGCTCGCAAAGCCTCCGTCCAGTCCTGCACCGTGGCGATGTCGTCGGCCTCCTGGAGGGCCAACCCATGAGCTGTAAACGCGGCCTTAATCTCGCCCCGGATGAGATGCACAACGTTCAGGGCGAAGTAGGGCCGAGGGTCGCGCTGGCCGTCGCGGTCCAGTTGCTTGGTCCAGGCTTCCGCCTGTTCTAGGACACGAGTCCAGTCCCCCTCGAGAAGGGCACGTTGAATATGGGCAATGAAGTCCATCGGTTCGTGAGGCCTCCGTGACGGGATCACGGGTTAATGTTTTTTGTGTTTGTGCTTTCCGGGAGGATGCTCGGATGGGGATTCGGGAAGCTCCACGCCGACCAAATGGCGATAGACCAGCTCACCGCCATACCAGCCCTGCACGCCCGTGAGGGAAACGGCGATCAGATTCATGATGAGCGGCAGGGCCATCGAGCCGCCGGCCGGGGCCTCGCCCCAGTTCCGCACCCCCAGATTCAATCCCTGCACCACAAGCAAACCGACCCCGAACACCAGGTGCGACGTCGCGGGACGCCGCGCCTCGGTCCGCTCCTTCATCACCGCCAAAAAATCCGGCAGGCCCGTGGCCGCCGCGGCCAGGTGGGTGACGAACCCGAACACGATGGCCCAGAAGGCCATCCGGAACCAGAAACTGTCGGGAAGCCAGACGTACAGGAGGTCGCAGACGAGGGCGGTGGTGTAGAGCCCGATCGGGTAACCCACCACCATCGCATGGAGCGGATGCCCGCCGATCTGCAGGCGACTTTTCATGGCCCCCAGTATAGCATCGGCAGAACGTTAAAAAACAACGCTGAGGGATGAACGCTGAGTGCTGAACCTCGAACCGTAGAATCAGTCCTTTGGGGGCTCCCGTTCATCGTTCATCATTCCGCGTTCAGCGTTTAAGGTTGTCCTCCTCCTCCGGCGGCGTCGCTTTGATCTGCTCCCCGAGGAAAGGATAGCGCTCCACCATCTTCTGCTTCATCTGCCAGGCCACGGTCCGGTATGACCAATGCCCCTTCACGCCCGACCGCAGTTTGGAAATGTACTCCGCCTCGGCGTAATCCATCTTGAACAGGCAGCGCACCAGGAACCCAAAGGGAATCGCGTAGAGGGCCGCCTCCTGGCTGGATTTTTTCAGGTTTTCGATGTCGGTTTTGACCGCGTCCATCGCGGCCCGGTAGTCCCCGTCCAGGCCGGCCTGGACCAGGGCCGGCGGCACGTCATACCCGTGCTGCGTCGTAAAGTTTTGCTGGATCTGCTGGCAGCGCCGGTGGCGGTGCAGGTCCCGCCAGCCGCCGATGTCCATGAGAATGTCGAACACGAAAGCGTAGCCGCAGCGGAACTCCTTGATCAGCTCATCCTGCGGGCTGCGGCGCCGGAGGGCCACCTCAATCAGGTCCTGCTTTTCCTTGTCGGTCCAGCCTTGCACCAACGCCAGGAGCGCCCTGTAGGGAGCCTGGCTGACGCGGTAGAGCAGGGTCGTCGCGATCTCATCGAGCGGGTGATGCGGCTCGACGAGGTCCACATGATCATCCTGCGCCGAGTTGTCGCCGTGCCTGATCCAGGACACCGGCTGATCCAGCCCCGCCGATCTCACCAGCTCCTTCCCATACTTGGCCAGGTCCCCGTAGACCTCCGCCTGGTACGGGCTGGCCGTGGCGTAGCGGGCCAACGTCGGCGCCAGAGGATCGGCCGGAGCGGACTGTCCCGAGAGTTCGCCCCAGATGTTCATCGGGGGGCGCTGGCAGGCCCCTTTGAGGTCCTCCCCGAGCGCCCGCAGTTCCGGCAGCTGCGAGGAGAGCAGCCTCGTGATTTGCTTTTCCAGCGTGCGGATACTTACCACCTGTCCGACGTTGGTGCGGGCCGCCAGGGGCAGAAGGTACCGCGTGACGTCAAAGGCCCGGGCCGCGATCGTGCGATCGTAATCGGCCGGTTTCATGGTCTCCGGCCGAGGGGCCTGCTCGGCAAGGAACCGCGTGATCGGCTCGTGCAGCAATGTGTAGGCGTTGGACAGGCTGCCCAGCACGCCCTGATACACCCCCTCCGTCTCGGTGCCGCGAATGGATTCCGGGACAACAAACGCGGTGCGGGTGAAGTTCTGGTAGCGGCTGGATTTGGCCTGGCCGTCCCAGAGAGGCTCATCCTCCAGACGGATGGCGGCCAGCTCCGAGACGTTCTCGAAGCAGATCGTGACGTGGCCCAGATCCGCGATCGACGCGTGCCCGTAGGCAAAATAAAACTGCTCCCAGAATTTTTCGGCCGAGTGGGCGTGAACCCAGCGCAGGCTGTCCTCGATGGAATCCGGGGACCGGCTGTAGCGCGCAAGGGCGTAGGCCAGCTTTTCCGGCGGCATCGGCGCCACCGCGATCACACGGCGCACAGGTCCGTGGGCGGTGGTACGGGGGTCTGGTCTGTTTGCGGGGTCACTCATAATTCATATCAACCCATTGACGAATGCTGAATACTGAATGAAAACGGTCATTTTACCGTCCTGCACCCACATTCAGCATTCATCGTTCCGCATTCAGCGCTCCCTAGGTAGCGCCGCACTATACCCCCGGCCTTCCCTCATCGCAAGGGCGCGCCGGCAGGCGCTGAAAGGGACGAGAACCCGGTCCGGCTGGTTTGACTTGCTCGAGACCCGAACGCTATAGTGCAGACCGCCCGCGGCGGCGCTCCGTGGTGCCTCCTGACCCCGCCTGCGAGCCCTGCTCGGGATTCCGGCCACCCAGATGTGACGCCCCAGTTCCAGGAGAAGACCGTGACCGAGAAGCGCGTGGTCCGCGGCATCAAGGGAGTCAAGGACATCCTCCCGGAGGAAATTGCTCGCTGGCAGACCATCGAGGGGGCGGCGAGGCGCCTTTCGTTCCTCTTCGGGTACCAAGAAATCCGCGTCCCCATCTTCGAAGTCACCGAGCTCTTCGCAAGAAGCATCGGCGCCAGCACCGACATCGTTGAAAAAGAGATGTACACCTTTCCTGATCGCGACGGGACGTCGTTGACCTTGCGCCCTGAAGGGACGGCGGGTGTGGTCCGGGCCTACATCGAGCACAACCTGGGGGCTTCGCCCCAATCCCAGAAGCTGTTTTACCTGGGGCCGATGTTCCGCCACGAGCGCCCCCAGGCTGGCCGCCTCCGCCAGTTCCACCAATTCGGAGTGGAGTGCATCGGGCTGGAAAGCCCGCTGGCCGATGTGGAGGTCATCGCCCTGCTCTGGCGGTTTCTCTCGGCGGAGCTTCGCCTGCCCGACCTTACCTTAGAGGTCAACAATCTGGGCGACGCCGGCGACCGTCCGGCTTACAAGGCCTTGCTGTTGGAATTCTTAAAGTCCCGCGAAGGGCGGCTGTGCGAGTACTGCCGGCGCCGCATGGAAACCAACCCTTTGCGGGTGCTGGATTGTAAGGTCCCCACCTGCAGGGAGGCCACCGAGGACGCCCCGCGCATCAGCCAACATTTGTCGCCGCCCAGCCGCCGCCACTTTGAGGAAGTGCTGTCCGGCCTCGCCGCCTTGGGCATTGCCCACACCCTCAACCACCGCCTGGTCCGAGGTTTGGATTACTACACTTTGACCGCCTTCGAAGTGACTTCCGGAAAACTCGGCGCGCAAAACGCGGTGGGGGCCGGAGGCCGTTACGACGGCTTGATGGAAGCTCTGGGTGGGCCTAATCTGCCCGGAATTGGATTCGCGGTTGGGTTGGAGCGGGTGTCCCTGCTGCTGCCCGATGCCGTTGTCTCTCCACCGCCTCCGATGTTGTTTGTCGCCGGCTTCGGCGCTCAAGGCCAGCCGGCCGGTCTGCGGTTTCTGCATGATCTCCGGGCGGCGGGGGTGAGAGCCACCACCGATTATCGGGCCTCGACCCTCAAGGCTCATCTTCGCCAAGCGGACAAATTGGGCGCTACGCTGGTCGTGATTTTAGGGGACGATGAGGCAGCCAAGGGACAGGTGGTGTTGCGAAACATGCAAACCAGGCAGCAAGAAGACCTCCCTCTGAAAGGGGCTGTTGAGGCCCTGTTTAAGCGCCTAAACCGGGCCTAATTTATTCCAAAATTTTCCCGGTTTTTTCGGTTGACAATCCACAGGCTAAAAGAGTAGATTTTCCAAGGAATTTCAATTACTAAGATGTCCTTCCTGGCTCGATATTTCGGGCCAGTTCGACCCTGTGGATTTCTTTGGAAAAATCCGACAAAAAGAAGCTCGGTGTGCTCCTATCCACCCCCCCCTCTCACCCTCACGTCACCACGGCAGTGCGTCTTTGCGAAGAGGCTCTCGGATCCTCCGTGGATGTTTATCTGTATCTCATCGACGAGGGCGTGAAAAATCTTCGGGATCCACGCTTACTGACCCTGTCCGGATCCGGCGCAAAATTTTTCGTCTGCGCCTACGGATGCCAGCAACACGGTGTGCCAACCGATGGCCTTGGCTCCGACACAACGCTGTGCGGTCTCGTAGTTCTCTCAAACATGATCAACGGGTGTGATCGTTTCGTCTCGTTCAACTAGCCCTGTTTTCAACGGAGCGTAATGCCCCCTTCCCTTGTCGTGGTAGTTCGCGAAGATCCGGCCAAGTCCCACCGGGCCGTCGAAGCTCTTCGTATCGCTCTTGGACTCAGCACCGGGGAAAACCCCATGACCATCGTGTTACTTGATCAGGCTCCTCACCTTCTGACTGAGGAACCGGAGAGCCTTGTCGACGGGGAAATTCTGGAGAAGCACCTTCCGGTCCTCAGGGAATTGAAAATTCCCTTTGTGATTCCCCAGGGCTCCAAGGCCCAGTTCGAATTGGACCCGGATGTTCAGGTCCGTGAGGCTTCGGAACAGGAAATCGCCGCGCTGGTCAAGGGAGCCGACCGGGTTCTGGTCTTTTGACTTCCAGGGAGCCTCGATGCGAAAGATTCTCTATCTTCTCAGCCAACCGCCAGCCGATATTCCGAAGAGCTTGCTGTCCAACAGTGCCTCACCGGCCGAGGAGGTTTCCGTAATCCTCATTGAAGACGGAGTCAAATTGGATCAGGTTCCTGCCCAGAAAGTCTTCGTCCTTACGGAGGATGCAGCCAGCAGGAACGTCACCACAAAATTTTCGACCGTGTCATACCAGGATATGCTACGGATGATCTTCGAAGCCGATACCGTCATTACCATTTGATTCATGTGTTGTCTTCTTCTTCCGGTTTTCACTTTGAAAGAAACAAACCAGTAGGAGTAGGAGTAGGAGGGCCTGTGGAAGGAGAGGAAAGCAAAAATTTCTCTGTTTTATTAAAAGCGGAGAGGGAGGCTTTGGCTGGGTTAACTGGGGAAGGGCTTCGGGGCTTCCCGGTGATAGGGGATAGATAACCTGTGGACAAAAAGGCGGGGTGGTACCAGGAACACCAGGTGCGCAGAGCTCCGAAGAGGGCTGTGGAAAAGATGGTGGATAATAGTCAGAAGTAAATGAAAAATCTTGGTATGTACTAAAAGAGATACGTTTATCCACAGATGTTAATAAGTCTGTGAATATCTGGAGGAATCCGGCTATGGGCTCTGAGACTGTTTGGGGAGAAGCATTGGCCTATATTGAGGGCAAGGTCTCCAAACAAGTCTTCGACACCTGGTTTTTGCCCCTTCATCTTCGGAGCATCGAGGATTCCACGGCCAAAGTAGAGGTCCCCAATAAATTTTTTGGGGAATGGCTGGGGCAGCATTACGGAACTCTCATCTCGGAAGCCTTGGGAGCCGC
>JBFFYZ010000026.1:0-10721 GCA_041568895.1 Nitrospiraceae bacterium | reverse complement strand
CCATCCTGAACGGGATTGCGGTTTGATCAAACGGAAGGTTCTCACGAGGGAGTTGGTGCGTGTTTAAACGGCTGTACGCTTCAACGGTCGAGTTCTTGGCGGACGTCAAAAACGAGGTCAAGAAGGTCTCCTTTCCCACCCGAGGCGAAACGGTTGGGTCCACCACGGTCGTGATCATTTTTTGCGTCATCATGTCCATTTACCTGTCGGTCGTTGACTCGTTCCTGGTCTGGCTGGTGGCCAAAATTATTTAAGGAGTTGCAGCGCGCTTGAGGCAAACGATGGGGAAAAATTGGTATGTCATCCATACCTATGCCGGGTTCGAAGGTCGCGTCAGGGCCAGCCTCGTGGAGCGGGCCAATCAGATGGGATTGGTGGACCGGTTGGGGCAGGTGCTGGTTCCGATGGAAGACGTCATTGAGATCAAAGACGGGAAGCGGAGGACCTCCAAGCGGAAGTTTTTCCCGGGATACGTCTTGGTTGAGCTGGAATCGCCGTTGAGCGAAGACACCATTCAATTGGTGAAGGAAACCCCGAAGGTCACCGGGTTCGTGGGGGGCGGAGCCCAGCCCATTCCTCTCTCTTCGGAGGAGGCGGAATCGCTGCTCAAGCAGGTGGATACGGGCACTGCGGCTCCCCGGGAGCAGATCCGGTTCATCAAGGGCGATAACGTTCGGATCATCGACGGCCCGTTTCTCGGATTTAACGGGCTGGTGGACGAGGTCGACTCCGACCACAATCGCGTCAAGGTGCTGGTCAGTATTTTCGGACGCTCCACCCCGGTGGAGCTGGGCTTTTTGCAGGTGGAACGAATTTAGACGGAACAGGCAATGGGCGATGGGCAATGAGCGATAGGTTCGGAGGCAGCTTCTTAAGTTTCTTGCCCAGAGCCCAGAGCCTATAGCCTCTTGCCCATCTAGGGAGTGATTATGGCGAAGGAAGTGTCGAGTCTCATTAAATTGCAAATTCCGGCGGGCAAAGCCAATCCGGCGCCTCCGGTCGGGCCCTCGCTCGGGCAGCATGGCGTGAATATCATGGAGTTTTGCAAGCAGTTTAACGCCAAGACCCAGAAGCAGGAAGGCAGCATCATTCCCGTCGTCATCACCGTGTACAAGGACCGCTCCTTTACCTTTATTACCAAAACGCCCCCGGCCTCGGATTTGTTAAAGAAGGCCGCGGGGATCATTAAGGGATCTGGGATTCCCCACAAGGACAAGGTGGGTACCATTACCCTGGCCCAGCTTCGGGATATCGCCAAGCTGAAGATGACGGACTTGAATGCCGCCAATCTGGAGGGAGCCATCAAGATCGTGGCGGGCACGGCCCGCAGCATGGGGATCACCATCCAATAATTTGCCAATAACCTGTCCGCGCTGACGCGACACCGAATGTGCCGCTGGGATGAGAAGCCGTTTTCCGGTGGCCGGGTGAACAAGGACCGAAGGAGCCGTCCATGGGGAAGAAGATGAACGCCTCAGCCGCCAAGATTGAGCCGCGGCTGTATTCACTGCGGGAGGCGGTGGAGTTGGTGAAGCAGGCCGCCTATGCCAAGTTCGATGAGACCGTGGATGTGGCGCTTCGCCTGGGGGTAGACCCGAAGCGAGCCGACCAGATGGTCCGGGGCACCACCCTGCTGCCTCACGGAACGGGCAAGAAGCTCCGCGTGCTCGTCTTCGCCAAGGGCGAGAAGGAGCAGGAAGCCAAGGCCGCGGGAGCGGATTTCGTGGGAGCCGACGACCTCATCGAGAAGATCAAGGGCGGGTGGATGGAGTTTGACCAGGCCGTTGCCACGCCCGACCTGATGGCCTCCGTCGGAAAACTCGGGAAAATCCTGGGTCCCCGCGGGCTCATGCCCAATCCCAAAACCGGTACGGTGACCTTTGAAGTGGGGAAGGCGATTGCAGAGATCCGAAAGGGCCGGGTGGAGTACAAGGTGGAAAAGGCGGGGATCATTCACGTGTCGGTGGGCAAGGTATCGTTCGAGGTTGACCGCCTCTATGAGAATGCGCTGACGGTGCTGGAATCGGTGATGCGGGCCAAGCCAGCCTCGTCCAAGGGTAAATATCTGAAGAGCGCGACCATTTCCAGCACGATGGGGCCCGGAATTCGGCTTGATCCGGTGGCCATCGGGAAGATGGTCGCCTAGGCGCGGGCAGCCGGCCGTGAGGGTGAGGAGAGCGGAATGAAAAAGGAAGAGAAAACCGAGTCGGTCACCGAACTGCACGAAAAGTTCTCGCGAGCCAAGTTCGCGGTGATGACCGAGTGCACGGGAGTGCCCGTGAACCAAATCACAGAGCTGCGGAAGCAGCTCCGGGCGGTCCAGGCGGAATTCAAGGTGGTCAAGAACACCCTGGCTGCACGGGCGGTAGAGGGGACCTCGTTGGTCGGCGTCAAGGCCCACTTCAAGGGGCCCACGGCGATGGTGATCGGATATGACGATCCGGTCCTCCCGGCCAAGATCCTCCGGGATTTTGTCAAGGGGGAAAAGCGCGAAGAGAAGATCAAAATCTTGGTCGGCGTGCTGGAAGGAGCCCTGCTCCAGCCAGCCCAGCTGACGGCAGTGGCCAGCCTTCCGGCGCGGGAAGTTGTCCTGGCCATGCTCCTCTCGGCCATGCAAGGGCCTGTGCGCGGTATCGTGTACGTCCTGCACGGATTGCTGAGAGGCCTCGTGGGTGTAATGGCTGCGATTCAGGATAAGAAGAAAGGAGAAGGGGACATGGCAACGACGGAGAGCAAGTTGTCGAAGGAGGATTTTATCCAGGCCATCGAGGGCATGACCGTTCTGCAGCTGTCGGAATTGGTCAAGGGGCTGGAGGATCGGTTCGGCGTTTCGGCCGCGGCGCCGGTGGCGGTGGCGGCGGTGGCCGGCGGTGGTGCAGGCGCGGCGGCGGTGGAGGAGAAGACCGCGTTCGACGTGGTGCTGGTCAGCGCCCCGGCCGAAAAGAAGATCGGAGTCATCAAGGTGGTGCGAGAACTCACCAGTCTGGGCCTGAAGGAGGCCAAGGATCTCGTGGAAGGCGCCCCCAAGCCGGTGAAGACCGGCGTGACCAAGGAAGAAGCCGACACCATGAAAAAGAAGCTCGAGGAGGGCGGCGCCAAAGTCGAGGTGAAGTAGCGGCGACCTTCGGGCGAGGATGGTGAGGGCGGTGCTTCGGCCTGCGGCGGAGCGCCTGGTGGACTGACGATCTAGGCAGGAGGAACCTGGGTATGGTGGAACCGGCCGTCAATGGATTGATCGAGCGGAAGGATTTCTCAAAAATCCGAGCGAACATTGACATCCCTGACCTGATCGAGATCCAGAAGCGATCCTACGAACAGTTTTTGCAACTGGAGAGCGACCCGGTTCGGCGGGAGGACAAGGGGCTTCAAGCCGCCTTGACCAGCGTGTTTTCCATCGCCGACTACAACAACACGGCGATTCTGGAGTTTTCCAACTACTCCTTGGGGACTCCCAAATACGATGTTCGGGAGTGTCTGGAGCAGGGGATGACCTTCGCGGTGCCCCTCAAGGTCCGGGTCAGGCTGGTCGTCTTTGACAAGGAGGACAAGGGACCCAAAAAGAAGGTGCTCGACGTCCGGGAGCAGGAGGTGTACGTCGGCGAGCTGCCGCTCATGACCGAGCGAGGCACCTTCATCGTGAACGGGACCGAACGGGTGGTGGTGAGCCAGCTCCATCGCTCCCCCGGCGCCTCCTTCACCCACGATAAGGGGCGCACGCATGCGAGCGGAAAAGTCCTCTTCTCCGCCCGCATTATTCCCTATCGCGGGTCCTGGCTGGATTTTGAGTTCGACGCCCGGGACATTTTGTACGTGCGCATCGATCGCCGCCGGAAGATGCCGGCGACGATTCTCCTCAAGGCTTTCGGGTTTTCCACCGACGATCTCCTGAAGATGTACTACCCGGTCGAGGAAATCCGGGTCTCCAAAGGGAAGCTGTTCCGGAAGCTGGACCCCGAGATTCACCACGGGCTGAAGTGTTCCATCGAGGTCACCGAGAAGGGCAGCAAGGAGCCGATCGTGCGGGAAGGCGCCCGGTTGACCAAGACCTTGATCGCCCGTGTAAAGGCAGCCGGCGTAAAGGAAATTCCCGTCAACGGGGCGGAGCTTGTCGGACGCGCGGTCCTGACTGAACTGATGGATCCGGCTTCCAAGGAAAAAATCCTGGACAAGAATCACAAGCTCAGCCCGCCGACCATCGACAAAATTCTCGCGAGCCAGGTCGAGAGTTTCAAGGTCATCTATTTGGATACCGTGACCGCGACCCCGGTCATCCTGGATACCTTGGAAGTCGAACGGACCGTCTCGAAGGAAGAGGCGATGGTGGAAATCTACAAGCGGTTGCGACCCGGGGAGACCCCCTCCATCGAGACCGCGCGCGTCCTCTTCGAGAACCTGTTCCACAATTCCAAGCGGTACGACCTTTCGCCGGTCGGGCGGCTCAAGCTCAACAAAAAGCTCGGCTTGGACCTGCCCTTGGAGCAGCGGACCCTGACCGCCCAGGACATCGTGGAGGTCATCCGGTACCTCGTCAATCTTAAGATGGGGAAGGGAGAAATCGACGACATCGATCATTTGGGCAACCGGCGAGTCCGCTCCGTGGGGGAGTTGCTGGAAAACCAGTTCCGGGTGGGGCTGGTCCGGATGGAGCGCAGCATCAAGGAGCGGATGAACCTCCTGGACATGGAGACGGTGCTGCCGCACGACCTGATCAATGCCAAACCGGTGGTGGCGGCAATCAAGGAATTCTTCAGCAGCAGTCAGTTGTCCCAGTTCATGGACCAAACCAATCCGCTGGCCGAGATCACGCACAAGCGGCGGCTGTCGGCCCTCGGGCCGGGAGGATTGACCCGGGAACGAGCCGGATTCGAGGTACGGGACGTTCACCCCTCCCACTACAGTCGAATCTGTCCGATCGAAACCCCGGAAGGACCGAACATCGGGTTGATCACCTCGCTGGCCACCTATGCCCAGATCAACGAATTCGGGTTTATCGAAGCGCCGTACCGACGAGTCCGGAAGGGCAAGGTCACCGACGAGATCGAGTACCTCTCCGCCATCGAGGGAGAGCGCCACGTCATCGCCCAGGCCAACTCCAAGCTGGATGCGTCGGGGAGACTCGTCTCCGAGACCATCTCGGCCCGGCACGGCGGGGATTTTATCACCGCCACCCCGGACAAGGTTGAGTACATGGACGTGTCGCCCAAACAGGTGGTGAGCGTCGCCACGGCCCTCGTGCCGTTCCTGGAGCATGACGACGCGAACCGGGCCCTCATGGGCTCGAATATGCAGCGCCAGGCGGTTCCTTTGATCAAGAGCGAAGCGCCCCTCGTGGGGACCGGCATGGAGGCCGTGGTCGCCCGCGACTCGGGCTACGTGGTTCTGGCCAGGCGGGGCGGTGTGGTGGAAAGCGCGGACGCGACCCGCATCGTCGTCCGGTCCGAACCCCGCAAGAAAGAGGAGGGAGGCCGCAAGGGAGACTCCCTGCTGGACGTGTACGAGCTCGTCAAATTTCAGCGTTCGAACCAAAACACCTGCATCACGCAGACGCCGGTGGTCCGGGTCGGCCAGCCCGTCAAGCGCGGGCAGGTCCTCGCCGACGGTCCGGCCATCGACCGGGGCGAACTGGCGCTGGGCAAGAACGTCCTCGTCGCCTTCATGCCCTGGGGCGGGTACAACTTTGAGGATGCCATTCTGATCAGCGAAAAATTGGTTCGGGAGGATACCTTTACCTCCATTCACATCGAGGAATTCGAGGTCGAGGCTCGGGACACCAAGCTGGGCAAGGAGGAGATCACCCGGGACATCCCGAACATCGGCGAGGAGGCGCTCCGGAACCTGGATGAGAGCGGCATCATCCGCATTGGCGCGGAGGTCAAGGCCGGCGACATCCTGGTGGGGAAAGTGACCCCTAAAGGGGAGACCCAACTGACGCCTGAGGAAAAGCTGCTGCGCGCGATCTTCGGCGAGAAGGCCGGAGACGTGAAGGATACCTCCTTGACGGTGCCGCCCGGCGTCGAAGGGATCGTCGTGGACGTCAAGATCTTTTCCCGAAAGGGCGTGGACAAGGACGAACGGTCCAAGAGCATCGAGAGCGAGGATGTCCTCAAGCTCCAGCGGGACCATCAGGACGAGCTGCGCATCATCGAGGAAGAGAAGAACAAGAAGCTTCGCAAGACTCTGCTCGGTAAGATCGTGGGCCGGGATCTCCTGGATCCAGACTCGGGCGAGGTCAGCCTGAAGAAGAAGGGCAAACTGACGGCGGAGATCCTCAAGAAGCTCTCCGACGACAACGTACGCCACATCATCCTGAGCGATCCGGATGAGCAGAAGGAACTGGAGGAGATTGAGCGGCATGCCAAGGAGCAGATCGAGATCCTCCAGACTCTCTACGACGAAAAAGTGGGGCGGTTGAAGCGCGGGGATGAGTTACCCCCCGGCGTGATCAAGCTGGTCAAGGTCTATATCGCGATGAAACGCAAAATCTCGGTCGGGGACAAGGTGGCCGGCCGGCACGGGAACAAGGGGGTTATCTCCCGGATTCTTCCGGAGGAGGACATGCCCTACCTGCCGGACGGGACGCCGGTGGAGGTGGTGCTGAACCCCTTGGGGGTTCCCTCGCGTATGAACGTCGGCCAAATCCTGGAAACCCATCTGGGGTGGGCCGCCCAGGCGCTGGGACTCCACGTGTCCAGCCCGGTGTTCGACGGGGCCTCTGAGAAGGAGATCAAGGAGTTGCTGAAAAAGGGGAAGCTGTCCTCCAGCGGACAATCCACCGTCTATGACGGCCGCAACGGAGAACCCTTCGGCAGCCCGGTGACGGTCGGCTATATGTACATGCTGAAGCTGCACCACCTGGTGGACGACAAGATCCACGCCCGCTCGATCGGGCCGTACTCACTCGTGACCCAGCAGCCGTTGGGCGGAAAGGCTCAGTTCGGCGGCCAGCGGTTGGGAGAGATGGAAGTGTGGGCGCTCCAGGCCTACGGAGCCGCCTCCACGTTGCAGGAGTTTTTGACCGTTAAGTCGGACGATGTGCCAGGCCGGTCCCGGATGTACGAAGCCATCGTGAAAGGCGAACCGTTCCTGGAGCCGGGCCTGCCCGAATCGTTCAACGTGTTGGTGAAGGAGCTGCAGAGTCTCTGTCTTGATGTGGAATTGATCAAGACGAGCGACTAAACACAGTGCTGAGGACTGAGTGCTGAGATGAGCGAGGGGAGAAGGCCAGATGCGAAGGCCCTGATTCTCAGCACCCGCTACTCAGCACTGGAGCCTTAAGAGGAGGATAACACCTTGGAAGGCATCTACACCCTCTTTGAAAAGCCGCGTGACTCTGTCTCGTTCGATGGCATGCGCATTCGCCTGGCCTCGCCGGAGAAGATCCGGTCCTGGTCCTATGGCGAGGTGAAAAAGCCGGAAACGATCAACTACCGGTCCTTCAAGCCCGAAAAAGACGGGCTATTTTGCGCGAAGATCTTCGGGCCCATCAAGGACTGGGAATGCAACTGCGGTAAATACAAGCGAATGAAGCACCGCGGCATCGTGTGCGACAAGTGCGGAGTCGAGGTGATTCAATCCAAAGTGCGTCGGGAGCGGATGGGGCACATCGAGTTGGCGGCGCCGGTGGCTCATATCTGGTTTTTGAAAGGGGTGCCCAGCCGCATCGGGACTCTGTTGGACATGAGCCTCAAACAGCTCGAAAAGGTCCTGTACTTCGAGAGTTATGTCGTCGTGGACCCCGGCGACACCTCGCTGAAGGAGAAGGAGGTGCTCACGGAGGACAAGCTCCGAAGTCTCCATGAGCAGCATGGATCCAGCGCCTTCAAGGTGGGAATCGGCGCCGAAGCGATCCGCGAGCTCCTGAGACAGATCGATATTAATGCCCTCTGGGATGACCTGCACGAAAAGTCCAAGGTCTCGACTTCGGCGGCCCTGAAGAAGAAATACGCCAAGCGGCTGAAAGTGCTGGAGGCTTTTCGCAAATCTGGCAACAAGCCCGAGTGGATGGTCATGGACGTCATTCCCGTCCTTCCACCCGAATTGCGTCCGCTGGTCCCCTTGGATGGGGGACGGTTTGCGACGTCGGACCTCAATGATCTCTACCGGCGGGTAATCAACCGGAACAACCGGTTGAAGCGGTTAATCGAGCTCAAGGCTCCGGGGGTCATCATCCGGAACGAGATGCGTATGCTCCAGGAAGCGGTGGATGCGCTGTTCGACAACGGCCGCCGCGGCCGGGCGATTCGTGGCCCCAACAAACGGCCCTTGAAGTCGCTCAGCGACATGTTGAAGGGCAAACAAGGACGCTTCCGGCAAAATTTGTTGGGCAAGCGGGTCGACTATTCCGGACGGTCGGTGATCGTGGTGGGACCGGAACTGCGGCTCCATCAGTGCGGCCTGCCCAAAAAGATGGCCTTGGAGCTGTTCAAGCCCTTCATTTTCCACAAGCTGGAAGAACGAGGCGCGGCGACGACCATTAAGAGCGCCAAGCGCTTGGTGGAAAAGGAACGGCCGGAGGTGTGGGACGTGTTGGACGAGGTTATTCGGGAGCACCCCGTGCTCCTGAACCGAGCCCCGACCCTTCACCGGCTCGGCATTCAGGCCTTCGATCCCGTCCTGGTGGAAGGAAAAGCCATCCGCCTGCACCCGCTCGTCTGCGCGGCGTTCAACGCCGACTTCGACGGGGATCAGATGGCGGTGCACGTGCCCCTGTCGGTGGAGGCCCAGATCGAGGCCCGGGTCCTCATGATGTCGGCCAACAACGTGTTGTCCCCAGCGAATGGGAAACCCATTGCGGTCCCGTCGCAGGACATGGTGCTGGGCTGCTATTGGCTTACCAAAGAGCGCCCGGGAGCCAAAGGGGAAGGGAAAGTCTTCGCCTCTCCGGAGGAAGTTCGGATCGCCTATGACGCCGGAGAAGTGGAAGAACACGCCAAGATCAAAGTGCGGATCGGCGGTGAGCTGATCGGCACGACGGTGGGGCGGGTGATCCTGGGGGAAATCCTGCCGCCATCCATTCCGTTTTCCCATGCCAACCAGGTGATGACCAAAAAGGAGATGACCAAGCTCATCGACTCGGTGTACCGGCAAGCCGGCCATCGCGAGACCGTGGTGCTTCTGGATAACATCAAGGACATCGGATTTTACTACGCCACCAAGGCGGGGGTGTCTATCTGCATCGACAACATGCATATCCCGAGCAAGAAGGAAGAGTTGATCGCCAAGGCTCAGCGGGAGGTCAACGAGATCGAGAAGCAGTACGGCGAGGGGCTCATTACCAACGGCGAGCGCTACAACAAGGTGATCGACATCTGGGCCCACGTGACGGAGCAGGTGGCCAACGAAATGATGAAGGAACTGGGGGCCGGCGGCGAGGTCCGAACCCAGCAAGCGTTCAACCCCATCTTTATGATGGCGGATTCCGGTGCCCGTGGCAGTGCCCAGCAGATCCGGCAGTTGGGCGGCATGCGGGGACTGATGGCCAAACCTTCGGGAGAGATCATCGAAACTCCCATCACGGCCAATTTCCGTGAGGGCCTGACGGTATTGCAGTACTTCATCTCCACGCACGGAGCCCGAAAGGGTCTGGCCGATACCGCCCTCAAGACCGCCAACTCGGGGTATCTGACTCGCCGACTGGTGGACATCGCGCAGGACGTCATTGTGAACGACGAGGACTGCGGCACCTCGGACGGGATCATCGTGACGGCCTTGTTGGAAGGCGGGGAAATTATTCAAACGCTGGAGGAACGGATCCTGGGCCGGTTAGCGGCCGAAGATATCCGGGACCCCGTGACCGGCGAAATCATCGTCAAGGCCAACGAGGAAGTCGATGAAGAACGGGCCAAAAGCGTCGTCGAGGCGGGGGTAGATCGGGTCAAGATCCGGTCCGTGCTCACCTGCCAGGCGCGCCGTGGCGTCTGCGGCAAGTGCTACGGCCGTGACCTTGCGCGGGGCCGACTGGTCGAAAAGGGCGAGCCGGTCGGGGTGATCGCTGCGCAGTCCATCGGCGAGCCCGGGACCCAGCTGACGATGCGGACCTTTCACATCGGCGGGACCGCCAGCAAGGTGGTCGAACAGACGGTGCTCGAGGCCAAACACGCGGGCGCCCTCAAGTTCCTGAGTCTGGACGCCAAGAAAAACGCGGATATCCATAACAGCGGGATCGCGGTCCGGAACAAACAAGGGGAGTGGGTGGTGATGAATCGGAACGCCAAGATCGCCATCTACGACGAAACCGGCCGGGAGCGCGAGAAATATCCGGTCATGTACGGCGCGAAGATCAAGATCAAGGACGGGGATCGGGTGGAAGTGGGTCAGAAACTGGTGGAGTGGGATCCCTACTCCCTGTTCATCCTCACGGAGGTCGGCGGGAAGATTGCCTACGGGGATATGATCGAAGGCATGACCATGAAGGAGGAGCTCGACGAGGTCACCGGGCTGTCCCGGAAGGTCGTCATCGAGCACACCGGCGCCACCCTGCGTCCGCGTCTCTCCATTAAGGATGAAGGCGGCAAGACCGCCAAGGTATCCAATGTGGCGGCGGTCGCTCGGTACCTGTTGCCGGTGGGCGCGCACATCCTGGTGGAGAAGGGGGCGATGGTGTACCCGGGGGATGTGCTGGCCAAGATCCCCCGCGAAACGACGAAGACCAAGGATATCACGGGCGGGTTGCCTCGGGTGGCCGAGCTGTTCGAGGCGCGAAAACCCAAGGAGCACGCGGT
>JBFFYZ010000025.1:0-10834 GCA_041568895.1 Nitrospiraceae bacterium | reverse complement strand
GGTGCGGGTCAAGGTCGTGAAGAACAAGCTGGCGCCCCCGTTCAAACAAGTGGAATTCGACATCATGTTTGCGGAAGGTATCTCGAAAACCGGGGAGTTGGTGGACCTCGGGGTGGACAAGCGGGTGCTGGAGAAATCCGGGGCCTGGTACTCCTTCAAGGGGGAGCGGCTCGGGCAGGGTCGGGATGCCGTGCGAGAGTTCCTCAAAAACAACCCCGCCGTGATCAAGGAGATTGAGGGTCGCCTACGCGACCTGGCTGGCCTTCCGGCTCGCCTGCCAAGCAAACCAGCGGACGGCCGTGAGACACGGGGCGATGACCGGCGCACGGAGACCCGTGCCGATGACAAGAAGGCCCATGCGGGCCGGGCGGCCTCCTAACGTTGACCCAGCCCGGGACCGGGTCCGAGCCGGCACCTGGCCGCTGGGCTTGGGTCTTTCCCCGCGGAAGTCGTTGTGCCTGGTGCTAAGCCGAGACGGGCGCCTCTCTCCGCCGCCGCGGCGGAGCAGGCTGTGCTTCGGTACCTGTCCCGCCGGGACCGCACGCAGGAGCAAGTCAGGGCCTATTTGCTCCGAGTGGGCCTGTCCCAACCTGGCGTCCGAACCCTGCTCAGGCGGCTGGTCCGGCTGGGTTACGTGAACGATGCCCGCTACGCCGCGAGATGGGCGAAGGCGCAACTGGCCAGACGGCCCATGGGGCGGGACCGGCTGGAAGCCGAATTGCTCGCGCAGGGCCTGGATGCCAGCCTGGTGGCCAGCACCCTAACGCTCGTGTTCGGAGAGCGGTCGGAGCGCGACCTGGCCCAAACGCTGCTGGCTAAGCGCGCGAAGGCCGGCCGGGGCGCCTCTCCCGGACAGCTGGGCGCGTTGCTGAGGCGGCATGGATTTTCGGAGGACCTGATCCAGGATTTGCTGGGATCGAAGGAGTGAATTCGAAGGAGTAAACGGTTCGTTATGGCAGCCGGTGCACATGACCTTCGTCAAGGGTTTCTCCAGTACTTCGTGGAGAACGGCCATACGGCCGTTCCCAGTGCCTCGCTCATTCCGCAGGCCGATCCCACCTTGCTGTTTACCAACGCCGGGATGAACCAGTTCAAACGGGTCTTTTTGGGGGAGGAAACCCGTTCCTATCGGCGGGCGGCCTCCTCCCAGAAGTGCGTGCGGGCGGGCGGCAAGCACAATGATCTGGAGAACGTCGGATACACGGCCCGGCACCACACCTTCTTTGAGATGCTCGGCAACTTTTCCTTCGGCGATTACTTCAAGGAGGAAGCCATTCAGTTCGCCTGGACCTATCTGACAAAGGTGGTCGGGTTGCCGAAGGATCGCTTGTGGGCGACCGTCTTCCGGGAGGACGACGAAGCTTTTGCGCTCTGGAAAAACATCGGGATGCCCGAGTCGCGCCTCCAGCGCTTCGATGAAAAGGATAATTTCTGGCAGATGGGGGAGACCGGTCCCTGCGGGCCCTGCTCCGAGATTCACTTTGATCAAGGCCCAAGCGTCCAGGGGGACGCGGTTCCCAACGGGGCCGGAGACCGGGTGCTGGAAATCTGGAACCTGGTCTTCATGCAATACAACAAGGATGAAGGGGGGACCCGGCGCAATTTGCCAAAACCCAGTATCGACACCGGGATGGGGTTGGAACGCCTGGCGGCCGTGGTGCAGGGGAAGACCAGTAACTATGATACGGATTTGTTTCAGCCGATCCTCCGCGCCATCGAGGAACGGTGCGGAAAACGCTATGGGGCCTCCCTCGAAGACGACAGGGCCTTTCGAGTCATCGCCGATCACCTCCGGGCCATCACCTTCATGGTAGCGGACGGGATTCTCCCCTCGAACGAAGGCCGGGGCTATGTCTTGCGCCGGATTCTGCGTCGTGCCGGACGGTACGGCAAGCTCCTGGGCCTGGGGCGGGAGGGGCCGTTCCTCTGCGGCCTGACCGAGTCGGTCATCTCGGTGATGAAGGGGGCTTATCCGGAGCTGAAACAGGCCGGCGCGACGGTGCACCAGGTCACCGAGGCGGAGGAGGATCGGTTCCTGGACACCCTGGAAAAAGGCGAGCCCATGTTGGCCTCGGCCATCGCGGCCGCCCTCCAGTCCAAGCAAAAAACGATTCCTGGTGACAAGTTGTTCGAATTGTACGATACCTATGGATATCCCTTGGATTTGGCGGCCGATTCGGCGCGAGAGAAGGGCCTGGTGTTGGACATGGACGGATACCAGGCGGCCTTGGCTGCGCAGCGGGAACGGGCGCGAAAGGGGGCCGGCTTCGAACAGGAAAAGATTAAACCGGTCGTCGCGGAGCTGGCCGGGCGGCTGGCGCCGACCCAGTTCGTCGGGTACGACCGGCTCCAGGCTGAAAGCGTGGTCCAGGCCATCCTGAAGGGAGACCGGTTGGTCAAGGAAGCCGTGGAGGGAGACGAGGTGGAGCTTGCCCTCGACGTCACGCCGTTTTACGCCGAGGGCGGCGGCCAGGTGGGGGATCAGGGCCTGTTGATCGGTCCCGAGGGGCGTGTCGAGATCCAGGAGACGACCAAGCCCGCGCCCAACGTATTTTTGCACAAGGGCGTCGTTCGAACCGGACGTGTCCGGGAAGGGGATCCCTTGGAGTCCTCGGTGAATTCTACAGCCCGCAAGGACGCCGCCCGCAATCATACCGCCACGCACTTGGTCCATGCCGCGCTGCGGGAAATTCTCGGGCCGCACGTCAAACAGTACGGGTCGTTGGTCGCGCCCAACCGCCTCCGGTTCGATTTCGCTCATTTCCGACCGCTGTCCTCGCGGGATATTGATGATGTCGAAGGGGTGGTCAACGACCGGGTGCGGCGGAACGATGCGGTTCGGACCGCGGTCATGGGAACCCAGGAGGCGGTGCAGGCCGGGGCGCTGGCCTTTTTCGGGGACAAATACGGCGATAAGGTCCGCGTGGTGAGCATCAACTCCTTCAGCAAGGAGTTGTGCGGGGGCACGCATTGCGTTCACACGGGCGAGATCGGCGTCTTCCGGCTGGTTTCGGAAACGGGTATCGCCGCCGGGGTCCGCCGGTTGGAGGCCCTCACCGGGTACGGCGCGATGACCCACATCAAGCAATTGGAGCGGGATGTCCAGGCACTCTCCGAATTGCTGAAGGTCGGCCCGGCGGAGATCGTGGGAAAAACCAAGAAACTTGTGGCCCAACTCAAGGAAAAGGAGCGGGAGCTGGAGCAGGTGAAGCTGCGCTTGGCCACCGGCGCCGCCACGGAAAGCCAGGTCCGAACGATCGGCGGGATTCAGGTGCACGTGCAACGGGCGGACGGAATGGACGGGAGCGAACTGCGGGCCCTGGCGGACCGGGTCCGTGATAAGCAGAAAAGCGGGGTCATTGCGCTGGGCGGGGTCAAGGAGGGAAAGGTCTCCCTCATCCTCGTGGTCACCAAAGATTTGGTCTCCCGGCTTCGGGCGGGAGATCTCATCCGGGACGTGGCAGCCGAAGTGGGGGGCACGGGGGGCGGCCGCCCGGAAATGGCGCAAGCGGGCGGGAAGGATCCCGAGCGTGTGGACGCCGCTCTCCAGAAAGTGTTTGCGTTGGTCGAGAAAGCCGTCGGACCCTAGACGTTCCAGGACCGGCGGACGGTAACCTACGAGGTGTCCCATGGGTCTCATCAAGACCATGTGTCTGGCGACGTTGGGGTTGGAATCGAAAGTGCGGGACCTCGTTGATGAGCTTGCACAAAAGGGTGAAGCCAGCGACAGCGCGGCGGCGAAGTCCGTTCGAGGGCTCATCGACCGATTGGACCGGTTGGAACGGGATTTCCGGAAGGAAGAGGGTCAGTTGGTGGAGCGCGTCTGTCACAAGCTCAAGGTGCCCACCCGGTCCGATGTCGAAAGTCTCCACCGGAAGCTGGATGAGTTGGCGACATCGGTGGCGGCCCTGCGGGCGGGCCAGCGCGGCTCCCATTAAAGACAGGGGATACACGGACATGCCGGCCACGAGAATTTTGGCACTGGACCACGGGACCAAACGGATCGGCGTCGCGCTCAGCGACGAAATGGGTTGGATCGCCCAGCCGTTGGAGACCTACGAGCGGCGCTCCCTTGAGGCCGATGTCGCCTACATCCGACGTCTCGTGGACCAGCACGAGGTTGCCGAGGTGGTGATGGGCCTGCCGCTCCGCCTCAGCGGCCGGGTCGGGCCCGAAGCGGAGCAGGTTCAGCAGTTCATCGAAACCTTGGAACGAGCCCTGCCGGTCCCGGTTGTGGCGTGGGACGAGCGGCTGACCACCAAAGCGGCCGAGCAATTCCTGATCGAGGGCAATGTGAGCCGGAAAAAGCGCAAAGGAGCCGTGGATCGGGTGGCCGCCGCCCTGTTGCTCCAAAGCTACTTGGAGGCCCGGACTTCACATCAGACAGTCGGCCGGGTGGCCGAGCCTTTGCCGGATGATCGGCAGGGAGGGGCATGACACGAGGCCGCCTGGTCATACTCCTCGGTCTGGCGGTGCTGGTTCTCGCGATCTCTCAATGGGTGCAATGGGTGACCTCACCGGTCACCGAGCCGCCGGACGAACCCCTCTCGAGGGTCGTGAACATTCCGGAAGGCTCGACGTTGCGGCAGGTCGCCGGCTTGCTGAATGCGGAAGGATTAGTCAATAGCCCCCTCGGCTTTTTGGGCATGGGGAAAATCGTTTTAGCCGACCGTCGGATTCCCGCCGGTGAGTACCTCCTCCACACCGGCATGCGCCCCACCCAAATTCTCTCCGAAATCCTGAACGGCCGTGTGGTACTGCACCAGATCACGGTTCCCGAGGGGTACACGGTGGCCCAGATCGCCGACCTGTTACGGGAAAAACGCCTCTCCGACCCGGATGAGTTCCTGCGGCTGTCCCGGAACCCGGATTTTCTCCACTCACTTAACCTCGAGGCCGACAGCCTGGAAGGGTACCTGTTCCCCAATACCTACCGGATTGCCAGAAATGCCAAACCCAGGCATGTGATTGAGACCATGGTTGCGGCTTTGTGGCAAGCCATCACACCGGAGTTCCGCGGACGCGCCAGGGAAGTGGGAATGAGCCTTCACGAAGTCCTGACCTTGGCGTCGGTCATCGAGAAGGAAACGAGCGTCGAGGCGGAACGGACCCTTGTCTCGGCGGTGTTTCACAACCGCCTGCGCCGCAACATCCGCCTGCAAAGCGATCCGACGGTCATCTATGCGCTGGAGGCCTTCGACGGAAATTTGCGCAAGCGCGACCTGTCGGTGAAGAGCCCTTACAATACCTATCGGGTGGTCGGGCTTCCGCCCGGGCCTATCGGCAATCCTGGGGTGGAAGCCATTCGGGCTGCCCTTTACCCGGACAACGCAAACTATCTCTACTTCGTCTCCCGGAACGACGGGACCCACCATTTTTCCTCGACCCTGGCCGAGCATAATCGCGCGGTCGAGAAGTACCAACGCCGCGGAGCTCGGCGCGTGTCCTGACGGGAATCCCCATGGCCTCGTTGGACCTCGCCTCTCTGATCGACCACACGTTGCTGCGGCCAGAATCCACGCGGGACGATCTTCGACGACTGTGCCGGGAAGCCCAGGAGTACCGCTTCCAGGTCGTCTTCGTGCCGGCCTGGTTTCTGAAAGAGGCGGTGGATCTGCTGGCTGGAACCGTCCTTCGGGTCGGCGTCCCCGTCGGATTTCCCTTCGGGGCGCAGACGACCCGCGCCAAAGTTCATGAGGCGAGGGAGGCCCAGGCGGCCGGCGCCCTGGAACTCGACGTGGTGCTCAACATCGGTCGGCTGAAATCCGGGGATCAGGAGGCGGTCCGAAACGAAATTGCCGAAGTCGTTCAGGCCACTCCGGGGGCAGGCCATAAGGTTATCCTGGAGACCTGCTACCTCACCCGGGAGGAAAAAGTGCTCGCCTGCCGACTCGCGGTGGAGGCTGGAGCCGACTACGTGAAGACCTCCACGGGATTCGGACACGGGGGAGCGACGGTCGAGGATGTCCGCCTGATGAAGGAGACCGTGACGGGACGGGCCAAGGTCAAGGCTTCCGGCGGCATCCGTGACCTTAAAACCGTGCTGGCTTTGCTGGACGCCGGCGCCGATCGAATCGGGACCAGTGCCGGCGTGACGATCATGGAGGAGTGGCGGCAAGACTGCGGGAAGGATTCCGAGCGCGGGAGGGGACGATGACGCCGGTCACACGGGTCGTCCTGGTGGTGTTGGATGGCCTCGGAGTCGGAGAGTTGCCCGATGCCTCGGATTATGAGGACCTCGGCCGAAATACGCTGGCTCATGTGGCCCAGGCCTCCGGCGGTCTCATGCTCCCTCATCTGGAGGCGCTGGGGCTCGGGTACATCGGGGATTTCCGAGGGATCGGGCGGATGGCCAATCCGCAGGGGGCCTTCGGGAAAATGGCCGAACTGTCGAAGGGGAAGGATTCGACCACGGGACATTGGGAGTTGGCCGGGCTCGTGCAGGAGCAGGCCTTCCCGACTTATCCCGAGGGGTTCCCGAATGAGGTCATCGAGCCGTTCGAGCAGGCCATCGGTAGCCGGGTGCTTGGAAACCGGCCGGCCTCGGGCACACAGATCATCGAGGAATTGGGCGCGGAACACCTCCGGACGCGCTGCCCCATCGTGTATACCAGCGGTGACAGTGTCTTTCAGGTGGCGGCCCATGAATCGGTCATACCGGTGGAAGATTTGTACCGCTTGTGCCGGCTCGGCCGAAAGATTTTACAACCCCCGCATCAGGTCGGCCGGGTGATCGCGAGGCCGTTTGTGGGAGAGCCGGGGGCCTTCGTACGCACCGAACACCGGCGGGACTTTTCGGTGCCCCCTCCGGGTGAGACCCTGCTCGACATTTTGCTGCGTGGCGGACATCCGGTGATCGGGGTCGGGAAAGTCGAGGATTTGTTCAACGGGCGGGGATTGACGCGATCCCTCCACCCGGGCAACAATGCGGCCTGCTTCGGCGAGACCGTGCGGGCTTTGAAAGCGGTTCCCCGAGGGATGATCTTTACCAACTTGACCGATTTCGACACCAAGTACGGCCACCGCAATGATGCGGCTGGGTTTGCCCGTGCGCTCGTTGAATTTGACGCCGGCCTCCCGGAACTCCTGGACGCCCTTCGGCCGGGGGATTTGCTGATGATCACCAGCGATCACGGGAATGACCCCACCATGCCGGGTTCCGACCATTCACGAGAGTACGTCCCGCTGTTGGCCTACGGGCCGCGCCTGTGTCACGGCGTCAATTTGGGGACCCGTCGCTCGTTCGCCGACGTCGGACAGACCATTGCCGACGCCCTGGAAGTCAAACGGCTGGATTGGGGAGAGAGTTTTCTGGATTCGCTCCTGCCCCCCTGAGTGGAGGTGTGCGGTGTCGTTCGACCAGCGTCTGGCCCAGCTTAATATTCAATTACCGAGCCCGCCCAAACCGGTGGCGACCTATGTTCCGGCCGTTCAGGCCGGCGATCTCTTGTTTCTGAGCGGCATGATTCCATTTCGGGACGGAAAACTGGTGTCGGCGGGAAAGGTGGGGCGAGACTTGACCGTGGATCAAGGCGTGGAGGCTGCACGGGTCGCGCTCCTCAATGCCCTGGCGGTGATTCGCCACGAACTGGGCACGCTGGACCGCGTGCGTCAGGTCGTCCGGCTCGTCGGGTATGTGGCTTCGGCCGAAGGATTCGTCCAGCAGCCTGCGGTGATGAACGGCGCCTCGGATCTGTTGGTTGCGATCTTCGGCGAGAAGGGAAAGCACGCCCGGGTGGCCCTGGGTGCGGCGGAATTGCCGTTGAATGCGCCCGTAGAGTTGGAGATGATTCTCCAGGTTGGGTGACGCATGCGATTGGAGCGAGGCAGAGGCGGGACGATTGTTCTGGTTGCTCTCCTCTGGATCCTAGTGCAGGCCGCTGTGCCCTACAGCGTGAAAACGGCTCGGGCGGAGGGCTCCGGTACTCCCTCTCCCGTCTTTTGGGTGGATGCGCAGTCCTCCACCTGGCTCACCCGGGGACATAATCTCTATGATCTTGAGGCGTCCCTGCGGGTAAAATTAAAAAATGCGGGGTTCACCGTCGTTCGGAACGGCACCGAGCCCCACGAGTATCTGCTGAAAGCCGACTATCGTGAAACCAAAGGCCAGGAGTTCAGCTTTGATTCCTTCGGGACCCACATCAACTGTTCCATTCAGGTCCTGCAGACCTCGCAACAGGCGATCCTCGACCTCACCATCGAAGCCTCGTCGGGCCCACCGACGGGCGTGGCGCCGTATTTGGACGCCCTCTACCGGTTGGAGACCAACCCGTATTTTTTTCTCCTTGGCGACCTGGTCCGGGGGCGTGTCGTCTCCGGTCTGGACAAGACGGCCGCCCTGATCAAGGGACTTGATCGGTTAACCAAGATTCGGGAACCGAAGGGGGAGGGCCGATCGGAGATGTCCGGCCACGCCATGGTTTCGAGCGAAATCCTGTATTTGCCCGTGGTCATTCACAATGGGGTGCAAGAACTGGGGCGCCTCAAGGATCCCCGGGCCGTTCCGGTGTTGACCGAGCTGCTCCGGCACGACGAGGGTCGGGTGAGGATGGCCTCGGTCAAAGCCCTGGGAGCCATTGCCTCCCCCGAGGCTAGGCCCGCTTTGGAGCGGACCGCTCGGGACGACAAAGACCCCCAAATCCGCCAAACCGCCTCCTCGGTCCTGGCCGCCCTGGCCTCGTCATCGGGCGGTCCCTGAGGGGGACCAGCTCCGGACCCTTGCTTGACAATAATTTTCTGGGCTTGTTATAGTGCCTTGAAGCTCTTCGCTCCGCAAAACATCCTCTTTCGGGCCTGCATACCTCCTCGCGCGTGGGATGTCAGTGCCACCCCCGGGAACTTGCTCTGTGTCTAAAAACGTAGGAGAACGTACCATGTGGTTGGTTGTCCTGTTGTATGCCAGCTTCCTGTTTTCGACGCCGATTTCTCCGGTCTGGGCCGGGGCCAGCCTCTTTCCTGATTCCGCTCCGCCAGGCGCAACCCTGACCATTTCAGGCGAGGGGTTCGGGGAGTTCACGTCCACCCAACACAACCGGGTGCTGTTCAAGGGGCATCCGGCCCTGATTCAACGGTGGGAACGAGACCTGATCGAGGTCAAGGTGCCCCTCCGCGTTAAAACGGGACCGGTCGAAGTACATGTAGGGAAAAAACGGATTCCGGTCGGCACCTTCACGCTTCTCCAGCCTGCCATTCAAGAATTGGTCCCTGCCCAACTGGAGGCGGGGGCGATCCTGCAGGTCACGGGGCGGCATTTCGGCAACACCGCGGGATCCCGCGATCCGAACACGATGTTCGGGGTCAATGATGTCCTGATCAATGGGGTGCCGGCCAAGATTCGGCGCTGGCGTGACGACAAAATCGAGGTACAGGTGCCGGCCAATGCCACCTCCGGGGACGTCGTGGTCCGCCTGGCCTCCTCGGATCCATTGCCCGACGGATCCTGCTGCGCACCCGTGGAATACAGTATCAGTAACGTCGTTCCCCTGAACATTATTCCTACCATTCGGGTGGATCCGCCCCAGGGACCGGTGGGCACCAAGGTGGTCCTGTTTGGTGAAGGGTTCGGTGGGGCCAAGGGCCCGCAGGACGGGGTGTACCTGAACGGCCAATTGACCACGGTGGCCAAGTGGACCGACAAGGTCATCGTCGTGCACGTGCCGCTGGGCGCCACGTCGGGCCCGCTGGTGCTCAAGCGCCAAGGAAAGGAGCGAAACCTGGGCGCGTTCGACGTGTTCACTCCCAAGGCCACCGGACTGGAGCCCAAGAGGGGCCCCATCGGCAGCCTGGTCCGGATTACCGGTGAAAATTTCGGGTACTACTCGGAGAGCGGGTCCACGCAATTTTCCTTCATCGATTTCAACAAGGGGGAAAACGGGGTTGAAATCGGCGGGGTACCGGCCATTATCTACCGGTGGCATGAGGACCGCATTGACGTTTGGGTTCCCGCCAGCGCCAAGGGCGGCCCGGTCGTCGTTGTGCGGGGAGGGACCCTGCCCAAAGAGGACGGGACCTGTTGCGCCAAACGTGGGGTGGTCACGACCACGGCCGGAGAATTCACGTTAGTGACCCCCAAGGTCGAGTCGTTCACGCCTACCTCCGCCGGGTTGGATGAAATCGTCACGATCAAAGGATCCGGTTTCGGAGATTTCCTGATGACGATGGAGGCGACCCAGCCGGGGTTAAACGAGGGCGGCCACGATTCTTTGCCCATTAAATTGGGGCAAAATGTGGCTCGGAGCGAGGTGCTGTTCAACGGGGTGGCTGGGGTGGTCGTCTCGTGGACCGATACCGAAATCAAAGCGCAGGTGCCCCGGCGCCACGTGTTCGGGTTTGGGGTCCAGGAAAAGTTCCTGCCGAATCCCACCACCGGACCCCTGGTGGTGCGTCGGGGTTCGTGGGATCTCTTGCCCGATGGAACCTGTTGCACGCCGAAGCAATGGGTGAGCGTGGAGGCGGGATCCTTCACCATTCTCCCATCCGGCCTTCCGGACCAAACCTACTACACGGATCCGAATCCGAGGCGCGATTGATGCGTGATGTCATGAGACTCCTGCTCCCCCTGCGAGCCGGCCTTCCCGTGGGGCTCGCCGTGCTTTTACTGGCCGCCCCGGCTTCCGCTCCGGGAAAAGAGCCCACCATCGCCACGCCGCAACAAAGCGGTACGGCGGTCAATCTCTTGGGGGTCTTTTTCCAGAACCTCCAAAAAGGCTGGGCCGTGGGGGAAGGCGGGGTGGTCCTTCGTACGACCGACGGTGGGCAAGAGTGGAAACCGGTGAAGGTGGCTACCCGAGCCCTGCTGACCGGAGTGTTCTTTACTGATGACAAGCTCGGCTGG
>JBFFYZ010000024.1:0-11052 GCA_041568895.1 Nitrospiraceae bacterium | reverse complement strand
GTGGTCGTGGGCCTTTGGTCCGCATTCTTTCTCGGCCCGACTTCACCTGTCAACAAAACGGGCACCACGGCAGTCGAGTTATTTCCTGGGAATGTGCCCTTGGCGACCGGACAAGAACCCATCGAGCAGCTGTTCACCCAAGCCGGCTGTCCCGTGTGCCACGCGATTCCCGGAATTCCAGGAGCCGCAGGCCTGGTGGGGCCCAAGTTGGTGCTTGGGACCACGGGCCCCCGTCGTCTCGCCGATCCGGCCTACCGGGGCGGTGCCACCACCGTGCGGGAATATGCGGTGGAATCGATTCTGACCCCAGGGCTGTATGTCGTCCCGGGGTTTTCCGATCGAGCCATGCCCCGTTGGTATGGACAGAAACTCAGCGCCAGCGCGCTCGACAAGATGGCGGCCTATTTAGAGGGCATTACCGATGCGGAGGGCGCCTCGGCCAAATAAAGGTGAACGGTCGCCTGCTTCGGTCCAGAGGCGACCGGGCTCAGAATTTCTTCGTGGGGCCTCCCGGAGGCGAGGTATCCTTGATTTGCAAGCCGGAGGGCTTGCCAGCCGGCTGTTTCTCCGCCGCGGCGGGAGTGGCCGCTCCCCCCCCCTTCATGGTTTCCAGCTTGATCTTGAGCCGGAGGTTGTTCGCGCTGTCGGCATTGATCAGGGCCTGGTCCAAACTGATCCGGCCCTCACGGTAGAGGCTGAACAAGGCGTGGTCGAACGTTTGGCACCCCTCCTGAATGCCTTGCTCCATGGCCTCCTTGATGACGTCGATCTCGCCTTTCTTTATGAGGTCCTTGACCCGCGGAGTGTCGATCAGAATCTCGAGAGCGGCTACCCGCTTGCCGTCTAGGGTGGGGATCAGCCGCTGCGAGATGATGGAGCGGAGATTCAGAGAGAGCTGCAGGTAGATCTGGTCGTGCCGTTCGGCACCGAAAAAGTTCATGATCCGCTCGATCGCCTGGTTGGCATTGTTGGCGTGCAGCGTACCCATGCAGAGGTGACCGGTTTCCGCGAAGGCAATGGCGGCCTCCATGGTCTCGGTGTCTCGGATCTCGCCGATGAGGATGACGTCCGGCGCCTGGCGCAACGTGTTTTTCAAGGCGTTCTGGTAGGAGTGGGTGTCAAATCCCACCTCCCGTTGGGTGACCAGCGATTTTTTATGGCGATGGACGAACTCAATCGGATCCTCAATGGTCACAATATGTCCCGGTGTGGTGGCGTTCCGGTGGTCAATCATGGCCGCCAAGGTGGTGGATTTTCCAGATCCGGTGGCGCCGACCAACAAGACCAGGCCCCGTTTCGTGAGGCTGAGCTCCTTGAGAATCGGGGGAAGGCCCAGCTTGTCGATCGGGACGATCTCAACCTTGATTTGCCGAAAGACCAGTCCGACGTTGCCCCGCTGTCGGAACAGGTTCACGCGAAACCGGCCCAGGTCCGCGTAGTACATGGCCAGGTTCATTTCCATCTTTTCTTCGAAGTCTTTCCGCTGCCGTTCCAACAGAATGTCGTGGGCAAGCGCTTCCAGCTGCTCATTCGTGAAAGGGGTGGTGCCAATGGGCTGGGTCACGCCCTGGATCCGGTACATCGGAGGAAGGTCCACCGTCAGGTACAGGTCCGAGGCGTCCTTTTCCACCATAGTCTTCAGCAAGCCGTGAATTTCCATCGGGTGCCTCCCGTATTCAATATCCTTCCTGTCCACCGCCGTGGGTCAACACCGAGCCACGGCGGTAACCAGGCTCTTGAGGGCTCTTTACCGGGGCAGAAGTCGGGTCATGCCACCCCGCCGGCCGCGCCGGCCGGACCGGTGAACAGGTTCGGGTTCAGGCTGCGAGACTGGGCTTCCCCTTTGGTAACGACTCCGCGGGTCACCAGGTCGACCAGCGCCATATCCATGGTCTGCATGCCGTCTTTCTTGCTCGCCTGCATGATGCCGGGGATTTGATGGAGCTTGGCCTCACGGATCAGGTTTCGCACCGCGGTGGTCCCGATCATGATTTCCAGCGCCGCCGCCCGTCCCCCGGTCTTTTTCTTGAGGAGGGTCTGGGTGATGACCCCTTCGACCGATTCCGCGAACTGCGTGCGGATCTGGGCCTGCTGGTTGGGGGGAAAGACGTCGATGATGCGGTCCACGGTCTTGGGAGCGCTGGAGGTATGGAGGGTTCCGAACACCAGGTGGCCGGTCTCGGCGGCCGTCAGGGCCAGCTGGATCGTTTCAAGGTCCCGCATCTCGCCGACCAGGATGATGTCCGGATCTTCTCGCAAGGCTGATTTCAGCGCGTTGGCGAAGGACAAGGTGTGGGGCCCCAGCTCCCGCTGGGTCACCAGGCATTTTTTGGATTTGTGCACGAACTCGATCGGGTCCTCGATAGTCAGGATATGGCCTTCGAAGGTTTCATTGAGAAAGTCCAACATGGCTGCGAGGGTGGTGGATTTTCCAGATCCGGTCGGCCCTGTGACGAGCACCAGGCCCTTTTCCTTGTCGCAGAGCTGCCGGAGGATTGGGGGCATACCCAACTGCTCGAGCGCCAGCACTTTGGTGGGGATGGTCCGAAACACCGCACCCATGCCCCGTCGCTGCAGATAGACGTTGACGCGGAACCGGGCAATGTCGCCCATCTCGAAGGAAAAGTCGCACTCGTGGTATTCCTCGAAGACCTTCCGCTGGACGTCGTTCATCATGTCAAAGACCATGGCGTGCACTTGCTCCTTGGAGAGTGGAGGATGATCCAGTCGCTTCAACTCTCCGTGGATGCGGAGCATGGGCGGCTCCGCCGAGCTTAAATGGCAGTCCGAGGCCGACTGCTCCACGCCAAAGGTCAGCAATTGAGTAATGTCCATTGACTCCCTCCGTATCCAGGTCGAAGCCTATTCCAATACCGCTGCGGCAACCCGCCGATCGTGCTGGCGGGGCGAATATGCTCTCGGGTTCCCCTTGGCGTTGCCCCCCTGAGCTGCTGTGCGGAGGGTGGTGGCGCCTTGGCGAGCGGTGAGGCCTGGACCCGTTGCCAGGCTCGAATCGCCTCCAAGGCGGACGGCCAACAGGGTCTGGGTGAAACAGAAGGACGAGAAAAACCCTCTGATTGCCGGGTTTGGACACGTCCTCGGGTCGAAATTCCCCAGAGCCCTGGCCCAGGGTCAATTTGAAAATTGTTGAGGGAAATCATAGCACAGGACATGGAATTGGGCCACGAAATGATTTTTGGGGGGAGGCTACAGGATGCCGAGCTCCTGCCCGGCCTGGCCGAACGCCGCGAGGGCGGCGCTGAGCTGGTCCCGGCTGTGCTCGGAAGTCACCGTGGCCCGGATGCGGCTGGTGTCTTTGGGCACCGTGGGTGGACGGATGGCCGGCGCATAGACGCCTAACTCAAGCAGGCGATTGGCCATCGCGGTGGCCTTCTCGGGGCGACCGATCACAATGGGGATAATGGGGCTCACGCTGTCCGTCATCAGGAAGCCCAACTCTTGGAGCCCCGCGTAGAAATACTGTCGATTTTCCCACAGGCGGGACCGACGGGCGGGTTCGGCCTGGAGAACCTCAATCGCCGCCAGGGACGCCGCCGCGGTAGCAGGAGGGGGAGCGGTAGTGTAGATGAAGGGGCGGGACCGGTTTACCAGATAGCGGATCACGCTTTCCGGTCCGACTACGTAAGCTCCGCTCGTACCCAGGGCCTTGCTCAGCGTGCCCATGTGGAAGGGAAGGCGGCTTTCCACCCCAAAGTGCTCCAACGAGCCACGCCCGTGGAGTCCCATCACCCCGGTGCCGTGGGCATCGTCAACCAACAGCCTGGCCTCGTACTTCTCGGCCAAATCAATGAGGTCAGGCAGGGGGGACAAGTCCCCGTCCATGCTGAAGATGCCTTCGGTCACGATGAGAATGTCGCGGCGAGGTGGGCGGCGGATCAACAGCCGTTCCAAATGGGTCAGGTCACGGTGGTGAAACACCCGGAGTGACGCCCGGCTGACCCGGCACCCGTCAATCAGGCTGGCATGGGAGAGCCGGTCGGCCAGAATCAATCCACCGGACCCGATCAGGGCGGGAATGAGTCCCAGATTGGCCATATAGCCGGACCCGAACACCAGGGCGGCTTGGGTCTGTTTGAATCGGGCCAGGGCGGTTTCCAGTTCGGTATGCGGTGTCAACGTGCCGGAGATCAGCCGTGACGCACCAGTGCCCACTCCATACCGTTCTGTTGCGGAAATGGCGGCTTGTTTCAGCTTCGGGTGGGAAGCCAGACCCAGGTAATTGTTGGACGCCATGAGGATGACGGGACGTCCATCGATGTTGACGACCGGGCCGGTCTCCGATTCCATAGAGAGGATGTTCCGAAGAAGATGTTGCTTTTGAAGCTGTCGAAGATAATCGTCAAACATGTTACGAAACCGTGTGAGTAGAATCTGTCGCGCACATAGTCAAAAGTTCATTAGGAGAGTATAAATCAAACCCTTCGGAAAGCTAAAATTATACCTCAAGAGTTAAAGATTTAGTGGATAGTTTAGGCCTTGCCGAGAAAAGTTCGGCGGATTGACAACGGTCACGGATCATAGGTATAAGGGCGCACGCTGGTGGCTTCGCAAGGCGCCCTGCTCAATGTCATGGTCCAGGGCGATTCCTGAGGTAAGGGGGCCAGCCGGCTCCGAGCCCGGTTTCAAATCTCCATGTCCTATCGCATTAAAATCCCTTCGAAGACCACCCCACCCGACGAAGCCCAGTTTCTCAGCGGGGTGGAGCGGATGTGGTTGCTGTTCCAGCGACGGCAACGTGAAGCCGTGATTGCGGCCCTCATCCTTGTGCTGGTTGGGTTGGCGGTGACGGTCGCGATGTGGATGGAACACCGGAATGCCCAGGCGGCGCATGAATTGGAACGGAAGGCCAACAGTCTGTTCCTGGATCGCCCGGTGGACAAGCCCGCGCAGGCTGAAGAGAATTTGAGCCAAGCGATCACCCTGTACCGCCAGGTCGTCGATCAATATCCCAGGTCCCCCAACGCCCCCGTGGCCCTCTTTCGGTTGGCCAATGCGCTGGCTCAACAGAATGACCTGGGAGGGGCCATCGAGGCCTACCAGAAATTCCTGGACCAGTATCCCGACCACACCGCGCTGATCGGAATAGTCCACCAGCGCCTCGGGTACGCCCACCTGCTCAACGGAGATCGGGAGAAGGCGACGCAATCGTTTTTGAAAGTGCTGACGATACCGGGGGCGCTCAACCAGGATCAGGCTCTTTTTGAGCTCGGCAAGCTCGAAGAAGCGCAGGCCCGCCCGGAAGGGGCCCTGGGCCATTATCAGGAGTTGATGAAGAGCTACCCCAATTCTCCCTTTGCCAGCGAGGCGGCGGTCCGCATCAAAGCGCTGGAGGTCAGAAAGGGACCGGAGGAAGGGAGTGCCAAGGAGGGGGCCCAGGCCCCAGGCGAACAGACCCCTGCCGGATCACCCACACCGTAAGCGGGGCACAGGGGAAAATTCCTGTCAGGGTGTTGGAAGGCGCTGAAAGGGGAGGGTCCCTACGGTCCGACCGCCAGTAATTGGCCCGGCTTGATCAGGCGCCCGCGCAGGTTGTTTTTGGCCATCAGTTCCTGTACGGACAGACGGAAGCGCTTCGCGATTACCCACAGACTGTCTCCGGCCCGCACGCGATACCATCCATCCTCGGCCTCTCGTCGGTGGGGAGCTCCCCCGGGCTTCCAGGTCGGAACGTTCTCCAACCGTTCTTCCACCAGGACCTTGGTTCCCACCGGCACTTTCAGATGGTATTCGTCATCGGTCGGCGGGGTGGCGTGCCGACGCAACTCCGGGTTCAACCGTCGAAGCTCCTCATAGGAAAGCCCGCTGACCTTGGCCAGATCACGGAGATGCACCGAACGGGAAACGACGACTTCCTCGAATTGATGCGGATCGGGCTCCATCGAACTGAAGCCAAAGCGGGCCGGGTCCTTGGCAATGATGGTCGCCGCCATGAAACGGGGCACATATTCCCTCGTTTCGCGCCGAATGTAGCGGGTCTTGGCGATGTCCCAGTAACTCTCGGCCCGGGCTTTTCGAAGGGCTCGAGAGACTTTTCCCTCCCCCGCGTTGTAGGCGGCCAAAGCCAGGGGCCACGTTCCGAACAGGTCGTACAGATCGCGCAGGTACCGAGCCGCCGCAACAGTGGACTTGATCGGGTCGCGTCGCTCATCGACGTAGGAATCGATCCGAAGTCCGTACAACCGCGCGGTGCCTTTCATGAACTGCCAGGGACCGGTGGCGCGGGCCCGGGAGTAGGCGTGGGGGTTAAACCCGCTCTCCACCAGGGAAAGAAATATCAGGTCGCTGGGGAGGTCAAATTCCTGAAAAATGCTTTCCACGAGGGGCCGATATTGCCCGAGCCGCTCCAGCCATTGCTCGAAACGGTCCCGAATCGCGGTGTTGAAAAACGCGATATGCCGTTCCACCTTCGGGCTCATAATGATGGGCACATTATAGGTCGGTTCAGAATCGGAACCGAAGGTATCGCCATCCGCCGTCGAAAGGGGGCTAAAGAGGTCGGCGTACCGCCAGAGGAGGCCATCCGGTCGAGGCTGCATGGATAAAGAGGTCAGGGAGAGCAGGAGGGACTTCTGCGCAAGGTAGTCAGGATCCTGTTCGTTCGAAGTCGCAGCGGATTGGGAAGCCTCGTTATCGGTTGGAGACTGCTCTGAAACCTGGGGAGCCTGGGAGGAACCGCCGTTCTCAGCCTGGGGCGTAGGAATTGGGGAATCCGGTCCCTTGGCGTCCGCTGTCCGATCTTCCGGACCGCCAATGGCCGACTGGAAAGTGGCGGCAGCTCCATCCATGCTTCTCGCCACGGTCGTCGCCATGCTCGTCGGATGGTCGGCCAGGACCAATCCCGGAAGGACCCAGGACCCAAGGAGTAAGACTCCTCCGGCAAGGATACGAACTCCCCATGGTTTTTTGACTCTAGCCACTCAGCGACTCCACCTTCTAATGAGTATTGAGCAGAAATGGCCACATAAAAAAAGCGCTCACCCCCTCCCGCTGGGGCCCTAAGCAGGGGTCTGGTTGTTAGGGTGAGTGCCTGGAACTCTTACTCTCAGCTGATGTCCCGTAAGGTATCGTTCAGCACCCGGATTGTCAAGAAAAGATATCGTAGCGCGGCCGGCTTTCAAGCGACGCAACTACCTGTAAATTAAGCCGGGATGCCGTGTTGCTGCCTTGACAGTGAAAAAGCCCTGTGATAGCGTTACGCCCCTCTGTGGCCGGTCCGGCCGTTGAAAATACTCCACAATTGAGGCGAAGGAGAGGGGGACGATGTTGAAACGGTATTTGCTTGCTCCGGGACCGACCCCCGTGCCTCCTGAGGTCTTGTTGGCGATGGCCAGGCCCGTGATCCATCACCGGGCCCCGGAGTTTGCTGAACTCTTCGGGCAGGTTCGGGAGGGTCTGAAGTGGATTTTCCAAACCAGCAACGATGTCCTGATCCTGGCTTCCTCGGGGACCGGCGGGATGGAAGGGGCGGTGGCCAATTTCCTCTCGCCTGGAGACAAGGCCCTGGTGGTGAACGGCGGCAAGTTCGGGGAGCGGTGGGGGAAGCTCTGTAAAACCTTCGGCGTCCAGGTGGTGGAGATCAAGGTCGAGTGGGGGCAGGCGGTGGATCCCCAAGCCGTCGCCGAAGCCCTGAAAAAGGATCCCTCCATCAAAGCGGTGTACGTCCAGGCCAGCGAGACGTCCACCGGGGTCGCGCATGATACCAAAGCTCTGGCCGAGGTGGTCAAACCGCACGAGGGAACCATTCTGGTGGTCGATGCCATCACCGCGCTGGGGGTGTTCGATATCAAAACGGATGCCTGGGGGCTGGATGTCGTCGTGACGGGATCTCAGAAAGCCTTCATGCTTCCGCCCGGCCTGGCTTTTGTCAGCGTGAGCGAGAAAGCCTGGCAGATGGCCGACAAGGCCAAGAACGGCGCCTTCTATTTTAATTTTAAGCGGGAACGGGATGCGCAGGTGAAAAATCAGACCGCCTACACCCCCGCGGTCTCCATGATCCTGGGTTTGCAAGAAGTGCTTCGAATGATGAAGGCAGAAGGCTTGGAGCAATTATTCGTCCGTCAGGGTCGACTGGCTCACGCGATGCGCGAAGGGGTAATGGCCGCGGGGTTGTCCCTGTTTCCCAAGGAGCGCCCCAGCGACGCCCTGACGGCAGTTTCCGCGCCCCAGGGCGTGGACGGGCAGGCCATCTATAAAAACTTACGGGTTCAGTACGGGATCACGGCTGCCGGCGGTCAGGACCACCTGAAGGGAAAAATCTTCCGGGTCTCCCACATGGGCTACATGGACACCTTCGACGTCATCACGGCGGTGGCCGCCATTGAGATGGTGCTGAAGGGCCTGGGGCATTCGGTGAAACTGGGCAGCGGAGTGGCCAGGGCCCAGGAACTGTTGATGGCGAAGGCGTAATCTCTTTACGGTTATGGGCATTGAGGGTTGCACGGGAATGGCATGAAAATTCTGGTCAGTGACAGTCTCTCGAAGCAAGGCGTGGAAATCCTCGAGAAGGCGGGCTTCGTCGTGGACGTGAAGACCAAGCTGCCCAAGGAGGACCTGCTTCGTGAGATCAAAGACTACGAGGGCCTGATCGTCCGATCGGGGACGAAGGTGACGTCCGAATTGATTGCCGCGGCCGACAAGCTGAAGGTGATCGGCCGTGCGGGATCCGGGCTCGATAACGTGGATACCCTGGCCGCGACTCGTCGCGGAATCGTGGTGATGAACACGCCGGGCGGCAACACGGTCACCACCGCCGAGCACACCATGGCCATGATCTGCGCCATGACCCGCCGCATTCCCCAAGCGACCGTCTCCATGAAGTCCGGTAAGTGGGAAAAAGAACGATTCATGGGTGTAGAGCTGTACAACAAGACCTTGGGCGTGGTCGGGATCGGCCAGATCGGGAGTTACCTCGCCAAACTAGCCCAAGGGTTTTCCATGAGCGTGATCGCCTACGACCCCTACTTGGCTCCCGAGCGCGCCAAGGACATGGGGGTGGAGGTGGTGGAATTGGACGAGTTGTTCCGTCGTGCGGACCTGATTTCCGTCCACACGCCGCTTACGCCGGAGACCCGGTCCCTGATCAACGCGGGGACCATTGCGAAGATGAAGCCGGGCGTGTTGATCGTCAACTGTGCCCGCGGCGGCATCGTGAACGAGATAGATCTTTGTGAGGCCCTGAAGACCAAACGGGTCGCAGCCGCCGCCTTCGACGTCTTCGAGGAGGAGCCGATCAAGGCGGACAACCCATTGCTGGCCCTGGACAATTTCATCTGCACCCCCCACATCGGCGCCTCGACCGGGGAGGCCCAGGAGAACGTGGCGATCGCCATCGCTGAGCAAATCGTGGATTACTTCGCGAAGGGCATTGCGCGGGGTGCGGTCAATATTCCCTCGGTTCCGCCCGAAGTGTTGCCGCGGTTACAGCCTTATTTGATCTTGGCCGAAAAGATCGGCCTCCTGCAGGCCCAGTTGGTGGAAGGTGGCCTGCAACGGGTAACCGTAGAGTACAACGGCGAGGTGGCCGGGCTGGCCGTGGCGCCCCTGACGATCGCCGTCATCAAAGGGCTGCTGACCCCGATTCTGGAAGATCCCGTGAACTTCGTGAACGCGCCGGTGATCGCCAAGGAGCGCGGCATCGAGGTCAAAGAGGTGAAAAGCAGCGATGCCGGGGACTTCACCAGTGTCATCCGGGTGGTGGTCGAGGCGGGTAAAAAGATGCACCGGCTGGCCGGCACGCTGTATAGCCGGAAGGATCCGCGCATTATCGAGATCGACCGGTTCAAGGTCGAGGTGGTGCCCGAGGGTCACATGATGCTGATTTTCAACGAGGACCGGCCTGGCGTGATCGGCGCGGTCGGAAAGGTCCTCGGGGACCACGCCATCAACATCGCCCGAATGCAATGTTCCCGAGAGGAACGGGGCGGCCGGGCCCTGTTGATCATCGGGATGGACGGAGCGTTGCCCACAGAAGTGATAGACACGATCAAGGGCGGAGACAATATCCTCGCCGTCAAGGTTGTTGACCTCTCCAAGGGGCTCTGAGAGGCCCCGCCACAGCCCATGTCCCGCCCTTCTCCCAAGCGTGCTCGCCTGGCCCCCTCTATGGAACAACGGGTCCGGTCCCTTATTCCAGCGGGCCTCGCGACGATCCTTCCCCAGACCGCCCAACGGGTGCGTCATCTGGAAGACACCCTGTTGGCCACCTTGGGCCGGTGGGGGTACCAGGAAATCATTCTTCCCACCTTCGAATACCTGGACGTCCTCTCGGCCGGGTTGGAATCGGACGTCATCGAAAAATGCTACAAGTTTGCCGACCGCACCACCGGGCGCATTCTCCTCCTGAGGCCGGACGTGACGGCCCAGGTGGCCCGTATCGTGGCGATGGGAATGCTCGGGTCCGCGCTGCCCCTTCGGTTGTGTTACCGAACGACGGTGTTTCGCTACGAACCGGAACACGCCGGACGGGAGCGGGAGATCTTTCAGGCGGGCGCCGAGCTGATCGGACCGGACGATGTGTCCGCGGACGGGGAGATCATTGCGATCATGATGGAATGTCTCCGGGAAATCGGCCTGACCGACTTCACCATTTCGTTGGGTCACGTTGGATTTTTTAAAGGGCTGCTGGCCAAATCCGGCCTGTCCGGTGAGGGACAGAAGCGGGCCGAGCAGGCTGCCGCGAAAAAGGACCTTCCCAAACTCGAAGAGGTGCTGGCCAAGGAACGGGTGTTGCCCAATCGGGCGCGGGCGCTTCTCCAGGCGCCCGGGCTCTATGGCCGCGAGGAGGTGTTGGAACAAGGCCGGTCGCTGGCGGGCCGTGACCAGGAACTACGGGCCACCTTGGACCGCCTCTCCCAAGTCTATCGGCTCATTGAGGCGACCGGCATGAAGGGTCACCTCCTGCTGGACCTCGGGGAGTTTCGGGGGTTCGATTATTACGATGGCGTGGTCTTCGATGTCTTCGCGGACGGGCTGGGGTGTGAGTTGGGCGGCGGCGGTCGCTATAACCACCTCATCGGTCGGTTCGGTCGCGAT
>JBFFYZ010000023.1:0-11570 GCA_041568895.1 Nitrospiraceae bacterium | reverse complement strand
CATCCAGGCGATGCGGTCGGCCTGCTGGCTGGGCCGGGGCGGGGAAGGCAGAGAAGAGACCAGGGCCGCCGTGAAAGCCGGGAGAGACACCCGTTTGAGGGCATAGGGGTCCGGAGCGGAGAAGGGAGTCGGCTCGAATCTGACCACCTCGCGATCGATGTAGGCTCGCAAGATTCCTTCACCCATTGCCACGCGAATGCCCATGACCACCGCCTGGCAGGGATCGACTGGGACGAAGCTGCAGACGGGCCGACCCTCCTGGTCCGGTTCCTCCAACACCACGAGGCTGATCCGAGGCAGAGCCTCAACGGCCGTTTCCAGGGACTGTTCGACCGATGGAGGCAAGGGGATCGCGAGACAGTCAAAATGGCGTCCTATCAGCGTCTCGCGAACCTCTTGCGCGAGGTCTCCGCTCCCGTGGAGGAGGGGCAGCACCTCGATCCGAGGCGATAACCGTAAAATTGAGTCGGCGCTGCGGGGAGGTACCGTCATAGGATCAGAAGGCCCACAGTCTTAAGCTGACGCGTCGTTGTCGGACCCGATGACTTTCAGATCTTGATGACTTTCTGGCTTTAGGGCGTTGGGAGTCGTTATCGGTCTGGATGAAGGGGATCGTCGCTCTCAAAGAAGAAATCTCCCAACCCCTGCGGAAGCCGCTGGTCTCCGAGCGCACGCTTCCGGCGTTTGGACAGCCCCTCCAGATCCAGCGCCTCCTCGCCCAGCACCTTGATCAGGGCCTCCCGCCAGGCCTCGTCCTTGGCCAGGGGATGGTCGGGGTCCTGGGCAACCCGTTTGAGCGCATATTGCAGGAGGTGAAGGCCGTCACGGACTGAGAATTCGAGGTTCAGTTGATGGGCTTCCTGGAGGAAGTCCACCGTCATCGCCAACATTTCTTCCGGCGCAAAGGGCAGGTGGTATCGGAGGATGGCCAACTCATCCGCCCGGCGGGGAAATCCCAGGTTCAGAGTCGGTTGGAGGCGGGAGAGGATGTAGTCGGGAACCTCGTAGGTGGAGGCGTCCTCGTTCATGGTCACGCAGCACCGGAACTCCGGATGCGCCTTGACCAGGATCCCCGCCACGATAGATTCGATGCAGCGGCGATGGTCGAGGAGAGAGGCCAGGGAAGCCCAGCTCTTTTCGTTCATGCGGTTGCCCTCGTCGAGTACGCACACGCTGCCGGTCAACATGGCGGACACGAGTTGGGAGGCATGGTAGGCGATGGTGCCCGACTCCGCCAAAACCGGGGTAATCAGCAGGTCCTCTGGACGGGTGTCGGCGGTGCACTGAAAAATATAGAGGTCCTGCTTCCGTTCTTGGGATCCGGCCATGGCGAGAGTGGTTTTCCCGATTCCGGGCTGGCCGGTGATCCGAGGGGAGAGGGGCAGGTCCTTGTCGTCGAGGATCAGCCAACAGGCCAGTAATTGCTTCAGGATCTCCCGGTCTCCGATCCACTCCTGTGCCGAGTCAATCGGCTGGGCCAGCCGCAGGGTGACCCGGTCCACCACCACGGTGCGTTCCGCCTTGGACTCCTGAGTGGCCCGCGAAGGGCGTCCTTCATGCATAGTTGCCGAATCCGACGAACCGGGTTCCTCGATCCTGCCGTGCTGGGACAGTCGAGAAACCGTAGCATAGGGTCGGGGAAGCGGTCAAACCAAGACCGGCCTTCGGTGCGGGAGGAAATTGGGGAATTTTCTAGGCCACACAGGTAGGCCAGGCGGGGGAAAGCCCTTTGACTTTCCGCTATTTTGGCTCTATCCTTATACGGCCTGCCGGACCGGGTGTCCGAGGGTAGGGCAAAGGAAAACCCGTAAGCCTGAGCCAAAGAAGTACTTAACCGACCTAAGGGGATTGGTGGTGCTATGAAGAGGGGAATGACGGTGGCAGTTGGCGCGTTGTGCTTAAGCGGCTTGCTCCTCAGCGGCTGCGTGTTGAATGAAAAGTATGAGGCGGAAAAGGCCCGCGCGGTCAATTTCCAGCGGTTGCTTGCACAGGAGGAGAAGCGAACGGGCGAACTGGACAGCGAATTGAAGCGTGTTCGCCAGGAAGCCAACGAACTCGAAGCCCGCAATCGGGAGGTGTCCGCGCAGCTCCAAGCCGTGCGGGAACAATTCGCCAAATCGCAGGAAGAAGCGGCTGCCTTGCGGGAGGCCCTGGCGGTCAAGCAGCAGGATGAGATGGGGAAGAAGGCGAAACGCGAGGACAGGGGGATGGAAAAAGGCGGATTGGGGTTTGGCGAGCCGTTGTTTCAAAAGCCGACGACCTCAGCCCTGGAAGGCGGCGCTCCCCTCTATCACGAGGTGAAACCCGGCGAGACCCTATTCCGGCTGTCCCGGCAATATGGTGTCAACGTGGACACGATCAAGCAGTGGAATAATCTGCAAGACGATTTGATCGAGGTCGGCCAGCAACTGATCGTGGGCTACCAATAACGGGCAATGTGGTGTGAGTCGGTCCGCCATGCCCAAGCCCTCCTACTCGCTCAAATTCGAGGAGTTCAAGGCCCTCGCCTCCCGCGGGAACTTGATCCCGCTTTACCGGGAAATCCTAGCCGATTTTGAAACGCCCGTGTCGGCGTTTATCAAAATCGACCATGGCCCGTCCGCCTATCTGCTCGAAAGCGTCGAGGGGGGGGAAAACTGGGCCCGGTATTCCTTCCTTGGCAGCGGGTCGCCGGTGGTCATCCGGGAAGACCGAGGGGGCTGCGTCACCACCCACGGCGCCCGGGCCAAGCGGCTTCCTTTGGGTGCCAAGGAGGGGGACACCCCCCTCGACCGGATTCGAGATCTCATGGCGGCGTACCGACCCGTCGCCGTGCCGGGGCTGCCCCCGTTCGTGGGCGGCGCCGTCGGCTATCTCGGCTATGACGTCATCCGGTATTTCGAGGACATCTCGTCCCGTCGAAAGGACGCCCTCGGCCTCCCTGACTTTGCCTTTCTGCTCACGGACACTCTCCTGATCTTCGACAACGTGGCCCAGAAAATCCAGGTGGTGGCCAATGCCCACGTGCCCTCGAATCGGGAGCCGGACGTGAAGCGGGCCTACCGAGATGCCACCGCTCGCATCGAGCGGATGATTGCTCGATTGAAACGGCCGCTCCGTCGCTCGCGAGGGGCTCGTCGCCGCTCGTCCATCTCGTTCTCCCCCAACATGAGCCGGGCGGACTTCGAGAAAATGGTCGTGCGCACCAAGGACTACATCAAGGCGGGGGACGTGGTCCAGGCCGTCGTCTCTCAGCGGTGGGATACCAGAATCCAGACGAATCCCTTCGAGATTTATCGCGCGCTGCGCGTGATCAATCCCTCGCCCTATATGTATTACCTGCGGGTCGGGGGCGTGGAACTGGTGGGGTCATCGCCGGAGACCCTGGTGCGGTGTGAGGAAGGCAGGCTGTCGGTCCGGCCCATTGCCGGAACGCGGCGCCGGGGCACCACCGAAGAGCAGGATCGGGCGCTGGAGCGGGAATTGCTTGCGGACGAGAAGGAGCGTGCCGAGCACGTCATGCTCGTTGACTTGGGACGCAACGACGTGGGCCGAGTGGCCAGGGTCGGCACCGTGCGGGTCGATGGGTTGATGCACGTGGAACGCTACTCCCACGTGATGCACATCGTCTCGCAGGTGCAGGGGGAGCTGGATCCCTCCAAGACCGTGTATGACGTGATGAAAGCCTGTTTTCCCGCCGGAACCGTCTCCGGCGCGCCCAAGATCCGGGCCATGCAGATCATTGAAGAGTTGGAGCCGACCAGGCGGGGACCCTATGCCGGGGCGGTGGGCTACTTCAGTTTTTCCGGGAACACGGACACCTGCATCAACATTCGAACCATCGTGATCAAAGGGCACCAGGCCTTCATCCAGGCGGGGGCAGGCATTGTCGCCGACTCCGATCCGGGCCGGGAATACGAGGAGACCTGCAGTAAGGCCCGGGCCATGATGACCGCGATCGAGCTGGCGGAGCGGGGACTGGAATAAGACAGTGACGGGTGACGAGTGATGAGCGAGGTAGGTAACGGCCAGGGCGGCTTGACCTTATCGCGGTTTTCTGGTCCCTCGTCCCTCGTCCCTCGTCCCAGGTTTTTATGCTGCTAATGATCGACAACTACGACTCCTTTACCTACAACCTCGTCCAATACTTCGGCGAGTTGGGGGAGGATGTCCGCGTGTATCGAAACGACAAAATATCCCTTGAGGAGATCGTCGGGCTTCAGCCCAGGCGGGTGGTGATTTCGCCGGGACCCTGCACCCCCAATGAGGCCGGCATTTCTGTGTCGGTCATTCGGGAATTCGCCGGACGTCTGCCCGTTCTCGGGGTGTGTCTGGGCCACCAATCCGTCGGCGCGGCCTTCGGCGGCGAAGTAATTCGGGCCGACCGGCTGATGCATGGGAAGACGTCCATGATCCACCATGATGGGAAAACCGTCTTTCGTGGCTTACCCAACCCCTTTGAGGCGACCCGCTACCATTCCTTGCTCGTCAAGCGAGCCACTCTGCCCGACTGCCTGGAGGTGAGCGCGGAAACCGCCGAAGGGGAGATCATGGGCCTCCGCCACCGCACGCTTGGTGTCGAGGGAGTGCAATTCCACCCGGAATCCATTCTGACCAGGGCCGGCATGGATTTGCTCAGGAATTTCTTAAAACTCTAGCGACTAGCCAATAGCGGACAGCAAGCAGCTAGAGCAAATCGAACCAAGCAATAACCATCTGGCTATTTGCTGCACGCTTTTCGCTACCATCTGCTCGTGATGATCAAAGACGCCATCGCCAAAATTGCGGATCGTGTGGACCTCTCGGAGAAAGAGGCGGAAGAGGTCATGCTGGAGATCATGGGAGGTACGACCACCCCCTCCCAAATTGCCGCCTATCTCATGGGGCTCCGCATGAAGGGCGAGACCGTGGATGAGATTGTGGGGTCCGCCAAGGCCATGCGGGAAAAAGCCACCCGTATTCGGGCCGCGGATCCACTGGTGGTGGATACCTGCGGGACCGGAGGGGATGGGGCCAACACGTTCAACATCTCCACCACGGCCGCCTTCGTCGTGGCCGGCGCGGACGTGACCGTGGCCAAACATGGCAACCGGTCCATCTCCTCGCGATCGGGAAGTGCGGACGTCTTGAAAGCCCTGGGCGTCAAGATTGATCTCTCGCCGGAACGGGTGGCGGATTGCCTCAACGAGGTCGGGATCGGATTTCTGTTCGCTCCGCTGTTTCACGGGGCGATGAAGCATTGCGCGGCGCCGAGGCAGGAGATGGGGGTCCGGACCCTATTGAACGTTCTCGGTCCGCTCACCAACCCGGCGGGCGCGACGGTTCAGGTCCTGGGTGTGTACGACGAAGGTCTCACGGAACGTCTGGCCCAAGTCCTCATGCGGTTGGGCACGCAACATTGTTTTCTCGTGCACGGGATGGACGGCCTGGATGAAATCACGCTGACCGACCGAACCCGGGTCTCGGAAGGGAAGGCAGGAGTCGTGTCCAGCTATTTTCTGGAGCCGCGCGATTTTGGATTGGAACGGGTGCGGTTACAGGACCTCGCGGGAGGGACGCCCGAGGAGAATGCCCATGTGACCAGGGAGATTCTCCAGGGACGGAAGGGGCCCAAGCGGGATGTGGTCTGCATGAATGCCGCTCCGCCCCTCGTTGCCGTCAAGAAGGCCAAGAATCTCCAGGAAGGATTTGCCCTCGCCGGTCGTACCATCGATAACGGACAGGCGATTCAGAAACTTGAGCGCCTGATCGACTATTCCAATAGAACATGAAAATTTGGTTTAACCTTTTCACTGTTCACTATGATTCTCGAGCGGATACTGGAACATAAGAAGGCCGAGCTCAGGCACAAGCAAGGCCGGGGGTACCTGAGTGAGCTCAAGGCCCGGATCCGTGATCGAACCGCCCCCGCCGGCTTTACCATCACGCTCGAGGCGACCCGCCGGCCCGACAGCCCGGCGCTGATCGCGGAGGTCAAAAAGGCCTCGCCGAGCGCCGGCCTTCTCCGGCCGGAGTTCGAGGAGGCATTTGACCCGGTGACGATCGCCCGGGACTATAAAAACCACGGTGCCTCTTGCCTGTCGGTGCTGACCGACCAGGAGTTCTTCCAAGGCAGCCTCGGCGACCTGCAAACCGTCAAGGAAAAAGTCGGCCTTCCGACCCTCAATAAAGAATTCATGGTGGAGGAGGTGCAATTCTACGAGGCGCGGGCCTATGGCGCGGACGCCGTGTTACTCATCGTGGCCGCCCTTGAGCGACGGCAATTGATCGACTTCTACGCGCTCGCGAGCGAACTCCGGCTCGACGTCCTGCTCGAAACGCACCATGAGCGCGAGCTGGATACCGTGCTCGAATGGCTTCCCGACGCGCGCCTGATCGGGATCAACAACCGCGATCTCAAGACCTTCTCGACCGACCTGGCCGTCACCCTGCGGCTGGCCAAGCGGATTCCTTCCGGCAAGGTGATCGTGAGCGAGAGCGGGATTCAGAAACGGGACGATGTGCTGCGCCTCGTGGAAGCCGGAATCCACGCCATGCTGGTCGGCGAATCTCTCATCCGCGCCAAAGACCCCGGGGGAAAGGTGCGGGAGTTGCTCGGCGCCCCAGAAAAGCCCACGGAATGAAGTAACCACAAAATCCTGATCTCGGGGAACGGCTCAAAACCATCGGCAAGACATGGGAACTGTGCAGGAGTTCATACGGGGGCTTCCCAGGTGGCGGGTCACGCTGGGAAGCCTTCTGCTCGTAGTGCTGCTGGGGTTGGTGGACTATGTGACCGGGTCAGAGTTAGGCTTTTCGATTTTTTACCTCGTTCCAATTTCCCTCGCGACTCTGGCGGCGGGGCGTACTCTTGGGCTTTCCGTTTCCTGCGTGAGCGCCGCGGTCTGGCTAGTGGCCGATTTGACCGGAGGTGCGGTGTATTCGCATTGGTTGATTCCGTTTTGGAATGCCTCGGTGAGGCTCGGCTATTTTACGTTGCACTCCTTTCTCCTCGCTTCCCTCCTTGGGAAAATCGAGATGGAGAAGACCTTGGCGCGAATTGATCCTCTCACCGGAGCGGCCAATTGGAGATTTTTTGAGGAGCTTGCCGCGAGAGAAATTCAGCGGTCTCTTCGGTCGAAAAAATCGATGACGGTCGCCTATCTCGATCTCGACAACTTCAAGGCCGTCAACGACTCCTTGGGCCATGCCGCCGGGGATGAGCTCCTTCGGACCGTTGTGAAGACGATCCGGAAACAGATACGTCCCGCCGATCTTTTCGCCAGGATGGGGGGCGACGAATTCGTAATTCTGTTTCCGGAGACAGGATTCCCGGAAGCGAACCACGTCCTCTTGCGAATTCGCGACGTGGTGCTTTCGGGAATGATGGAGAACGGCTGGCGGATTGGGCTTAGCATTGGCGCGACCACCTTCGCTTCCATGCCCTCCACGGTGGAGGCGATGGTCAAAAGAGCGGATGAGCTCATGTACCTCGTCAAACGTGAAGGAAAAAATACGATAAAGCATGAACAGTGGCCGGAAATGTCCACCGTCACTTAAAGGCGGATTGGTTGGAAGCAGGAAAATTCATGCCCTCGGTTGTCAAAGTCAAAGTCTGCGGCATCACGAACCTGGAGGACGCCCAGGCGGCGGTGGAGGCCGGAGCGGATGCGCTGGGGTTCGTGTGCTATAGAAAGAGTCCGCGGTTTGTGGATGCGGAGGTCATTCGGGCAATCGTGTCGGAGTTGCCTCCCTTCGTGCTGCCCGTCGGGGTGTTCGTGAACGAAGAGCAAAAAGTCGTGCGGGATCTCCTGGACCGCTGCGGGCTGGTTCTGGCCCAGCTCCACGGGGACGAGACTGCAGCCTATTGCGAATCTCTGGGACGTCCGGTTCTTAAGGCGATTCGATTGCAATCCCGAAGCGACTTTTTGGCCTTGGCGGAATTCAAGGGGCGGGCCCTAGTGCGGGGAATTCTGGTGGATGCGTTCTCGGATGCCGCCTATGGGGGAACGGGCCACAGGGTAGATTGGAACTTGGCGGCGGAGGCGTCCCAGCTCGGGCGCGTGATTTTGGCCGGCGGCCTGACGCCGGAGAACGTGGGAGAGGCCATTAAGATTGTCCGGCCCTACGGAGTGGATGTGAGCAGCGGAGTCGAGGCCAACCCAGGGCGCAAAGATCACGCAAAAGTCCGCGCCTTTATCAAGGCGGCAAAGCTTGCTTGAAGTCCTCGGGGAGTCTATACTTTTGCTCGTGCGATCCTGGCCTGTTGGTCCATGAGGGGTTGAAACGCCACCAATCTTTATCTCGATGGAAAAACTGCCTACAAAACAAGGCCGATTTGGCCAGTTCGGAGGGCGCTATGTACCGGAAACTCTCATGCCGGCCCTCCTGGAGCTCGAGAAGGCCTATTTCGCGGTTCGTCGCGACCGGAAGTTCCAGGCCGAGCTGAACGGGTACCTGACCCACTACGTAGGGCGGCCGACCTCCCTGTATTACGCGGAGCGGCTTACGCGCCGTCTGGGCGGGGCCAAAATCTATCTGAAGCGGGAAGACCTCTGTCACACCGGGGCCCACAAGATCAACAACTCCATCGGCCAGGCGTTGCTGGCACGCCGGATGAAAAAGCCGCGGGTTATTGCCGAGACCGGGGCGGGCCAACATGGGGTGGCTGTTGCCACCGTGGCCGCGATATTCGGTCTGCAGTGCGAAGTCTACATGGGGACCGAGGACATGCAGCGGCAGGCCTTGAACGTCTTTCGCATGCGGTTGCTCGGGGCGACCGTCACCGGCGTAGATGCGGGGAGCCGGACCCTGAAGGACGCGATCAGCGAGGCCATGCGGGACTGGACCACCAATGTACGCACCACCCACTATATTCTCGGATCGGTCCTGGGCGCCCATCCCTATCCCATGATGATCCGGGATTTCCAGGCTGTGATCGGCCGGGAGACCCGTCGGCAGATTCTGGCGGCGGAGAAGCGGCTGCCGGACTACCTGGTAGCCTGCGTGGGCGGCGGGAGCAACTCCATCGGTCTGTTCTACCCCTTTCTGAAAGAGAAGCGAGTCCGGATGATCGGCGTCGAGGCGGGAGGGCTCGGCCTCGAGAGCGGCAAGCACGCGGCCCGGTTCTCCGGCGGGAAGCCGGGCGTCCTGCACGGAACCATGACCTACCTGTTGCAGGACGAGGATGGCCAGGTGAATTTGACCCATTCGGTATCCGCGGGACTGGATTATGCGGCGGTGGGGCCGGAACACAGCCATTACCAGGAAGCGGGCCGCATCCAATACACCTCCGCCACGGATGAGGAGGCCCTGGAGGCGTTTGACCTGCTTGCGCGACAAGAGGGGATCATGCCCGCGCTGGAAAGCGCTCATGCCATCGCCGAGGTCGTCAAGCTGGCGCCAACGCTTTCCAAGCGCCAGGTGATCGTGGTGAACCTGTCCGGGCGGGGCGACAAGGATGTGCAGCAGGTGGCCAGGATCAAAGGGGTCACGCTTTAGCGAGTGACGGGTGACGTGTTGAAAACAGGAAAGCACCGATCGAAGATTTCTCGCAGACGGGTTCAGCGCCCGTCATTAGTCACCGGGGACCCGTTGCATTCTTCGGAGCAACGGGTGCCCGCGTCACTCACACCGAACCGGATTGACGCGACGTTTAGTCGGCTCCGGACCAAAGGGGAGCCGGCCTTGATTACCTATGTCATGGCGGGCGATCCGTCCCTCCAGGACACCGAAGCCCTGGTGCTGGAATTGGAGCGGGCCGGGGCCGATCTGATCGAGCTGGGCGTGCCCTTTTCGGACCCCATTGCCGATGGGCCGGTCATCCAGGCTGCCGCCGAGCGGGCCCTGCGCAGCGGGACCACGCTCCGGCGCCTACTTCAAACCGTCTCGTCCCTTCGAACCAAGACACAGATTCCCTTGGTCCTCATGGCCTATTACAATACTATCCATGCCTTGGGGGAAGCGGAGTTCTGTCGCCTGGCTGTCCAGGCCGGCGTGGATGGGGTTATTGTGCCGGATATGCCGCCGGAAGAGGCCGGGCCGTTGCTTCCCGGCGCCTCCCAGCATGGTTTGCAAATCATCTTCCTGCTGGCTCCCACCAGCACGCCCGAGCGGCGAGCGGGGGTGGCCCGACGCTCCAAGGGGTTCGTCTACTATGTGTCGCTGACGGGGATCACCGGCGCCAGGCTCACCGACCTGGAGGATGTGCGGCACAATGTGGAGAAAATTCGGCGCGCCATGGATATTCCGGTCGCCGTGGGATTTGGAATCGCGACGGAGCAGGATGCCGCCAAGGTCGCTTCCATCGCCGACGGCGTCATCGTCGGGAGCGCGATCGTCCGGCTGGTGGCAGAACATCAGCAGGATGCGCAATTGCCTCAGCGCGTCGGACAATTGGTGCGGTCCCTGAAGGCGGCCACGCTTCAGGGAGTTCGCGCCTCACAGGTCGAAGTCGGAGCCTAGGCCAGGGGGTTGGTCGTTCCGTAAATTGTCGTAATTTTCACCGGCTGGGTCTTCACCACTCTGGAAGGAACTCGATGGCCTCCTCAGGGCGCAGGAATGGCGGTTCCGGTCGGCGCCTCACCCGACGGCCCAACGGGCAGACCTCCGGGGTTTCGTCCCGGCCGAAAAAGTCTCGGGCCCGCAAGGCTCCCGCTCGCTCGTCTCCCGCTCCCACCGGCTCCGGTCCCCAAGCCAAACAACGACGGCTCCTGGATGTGATCCACGCCTCGGTCGAAGGGGCGCGGTCGCTGGAGGAAATCGCCCAGGAATGCCTCAAGGCCCTGCTCGACCGGACCGGGGCTCCCGGCGCGGCCGTCTATCTTCTGGAGCAGCCCAGCCGAAAAATTCGTCAGGTGGCCAGTCTCGGCCCCTTGAAAGCCTCGTTTGAAGAGGCCTGGCAGAAGTGTCTCACCCGCATGCGGAAAACCGGCCGGAGCACGGCGGGGGATGACCTGATCGCCGTGCCCATGATGCAAAAAGACGAGCTGGAAGGGGCGTTGGTCGTGCAGGGCGTCCCCAAGGAGAAACGTACGGCCGGCAAGGTGCTGGAAATGCTTGAGTCGGCCGCGGCCGGGCTGGCGGTGGCGTTCAACCATTGCCAGTTGGCCCACAAGTACGCCGAAAAAATCATCCGGATCCAGCAGCTCGAGGAAGTCAGCGAGGTGCTGAACTCCTCCCTGAACCAAGAGGAAGTGCTGGAACGCGCCATCCAAGGGGCCATGAATCTGGTGGAGGCGGAGGCCTGCTCCCTGTTGCTGGTGGATGAGTTTCGAGGCGACTTGTATTTCAGAGTGGCGGTCGGTCACAAGGGCGACCGGCTGCGGGAGGTGCGACTTGCCCTGGGACGCGGGATCGTCGGGATGGTCGCCAAAACCGGGGAGTCCGTTCTGGTGAATGATGCGGTCAATGACCCGCGGGTCGCCCGCGAGGTGGATCAAATGGCGGGCTTTAAGACCCGAAACATCCTGGCGGTCCCGGTCCGTATTCGGGACAAAACCCTGGGAGTCATGGAGGCCGTCAACAAGCGGGGGGGGAGACCCTTCAGTAAATGGGATCTCCTGGAGTTTTCCAGCTTGTCCCATCAAGTCGCCATCGCGCTGGAAAATTTG
>JBFFYZ010000022.1:0-12016 GCA_041568895.1 Nitrospiraceae bacterium | reverse complement strand
GTCCGAGCGCGAAGACCGCAAGGCCGCCAAAAAGAAGGTGACGGAGGAGTTGCTCCACGCCCGCGCGGAAATTCAATCCGTGTTGGACGGCCTCAAACGCGAACGGACCCTGCTCAAGGCGAGGGAAGCCAAGGAACGGGTGGCCGACATCGAGGCCCAGGTTCGGACGCGATTGGTGCCGGCCTCGGAGTCGGTACCGCTGGAGCGTCTGAAGGCTGGCGACCGGGTGGAAATTCTCGGATTGGGGGCAATCGGAACCTTACTGGAATCGCCTGAACAGAAAAAGCGGGTGCGGGTGCGGGTGGGCGATACCGAAATGTCGGTGGGCGTCACCCAACTGGCCGGCCTGTTCGGAACGGAAGCGGACCCAACATCCGGTTCCGCCCGACGCGCGCCGACAAGGCCGGGGCCATCGTCACGCCCCTGGCCAAGGGCTGAAGACGACACGGAGACGGTCCTGGACCTCCGAGGGAAGACGGCGGAGGAAGCCGTAGAGATGACGATCTCCGCTCTGGACCGAGCCACACTAGGGGGTGCCTCCTGGGTGCGGGTGATTCATGGGCATGGGACCGGACGGCTCAAAGCCGTCCTCCGGAATTATTTAAAGGAGTCTCCCTATGTCGCCCGGTTTCGACCAGGGGAACGCGGGGAGGGTGGAGATGGTGTCACGATCGTAGAGTTGAAGGCCTCCTAATACATTCCATTCTCCTCCCCGTCTGTCTGAATGGCTGTCCCTTTCCCGAATAATCTCACCAAATATCTTTTCGGATAAATTCGGTCTCTTCCAGGATACGCTTTAGGAAGCTCTGGCTTCCTGCCTTGGCGTTCTTCCTCTTGAAATTAACCGGCCGATCCCACCTTGCAATCCCGCTTAGAATCAAACGATTTGCAAAGAGACCCTCGGCAAAACTTCAACGGGAAACAACATGGCATGAGAGTTGCGGAACATCGGAATCAGAAGACAAACCCGGTGGTGGATTTGGCGCGCCTGGTGGTGGATAACCACCACGACCACAGGAGACAACCAAGTGGACCTTCTACAAGATCAAACACTTACAATCCGAGGCTATGGCACCGGGCTTGCTGAGCAGTAAGGTAACTGAACCTGACCCAGGAGGTTACAGGAAAAGCAGGTCGGCTGTTCCCTCCAGAACAATCAGGAGGTCGTACGATGAAACGCACCTATGAACCGGTTGATCTGATGGTGGCGGTGGGGCTGTTCGCAACCGTCCTCAGCGGGTATTTCCTCTTCATCTCAACCAGCGGAGTCGGAATTCTGGAAACCACCACACAGGAGAACCCCCAGATCGCAAGGACAGGCGGGTTTGATTTCATGCAAGCGATGGACTGGGTTCAGCCGGCCTTGGGTCAGGCCATTGTGGACAGCTCGGTTCTGGACTATCGGGCCAAGATCGGGATCACCCGCTCGGCCGTTGAGTTGAACCGGGCGACCCTCGTGGACCATCGTCTCCAAACGGCACCGTTCGGACACTTCGATCACGTGCGAACCCATGCGGACCAGGTGGCGGCGGACCATTACGCGCGGGTCCAGCACGTCATGGGTCGCACGATCGTGAATTTTACGCAACGAGGCGTCCGCACCGGGGCCCTCTCGCCGGCCACCACCAACGGGGCATACAACCGGCATCTGATTACGGTGGCGAAGTCCACCGGGGACCGAATGAACCTCAAGTTTGCCGACACCTGGCAGGAAGCGCTCGGAAGGGAGATCGTCGGCGCCGGTCAGGCCCAGGTGGACTTTGCCGGACAGACCCAGGAGCGAATGGGCTCCGCCATCGTCCAGATGGCCCGGACGCAACAGGGATACCAGGATGCGAACGCGGACCTCCAGGGCCAGTTGGCGGCGACGGCCATCGCGTCGATTCACACCGAAATGCAGGCGGATCGCTTTGCCAAATTAGCTGAGGCAGACCGTTTCGGCCCTGGTCCCGCCATGGCCTATTCGGCTCCCAAGTCCTGGCCGGATATCCCAATGGGCACCTGGTTCGGGGCGGCGACCATCTTGGTCGGCCTGTTCCTCGCGGGACTGACGATGCCGGCTTTCCGGCCCGAGGCACCGGAAGCGGCTGAATACCGTCCTGCCCAGGAGGCCGAGCCCTACCGGAAGACCGGCTGACGCGGATCCTGAGCGCGGGCGGGCCGCGTCGGGCCGGCCGGGGTGTGGGAAGCACCTCGTCCGGTTACCCGTTTCTCAACGTACAGGCGTTCCGCTAGACGGTTTCACTAAGAAGGAGGGCTGGCCATGTCGTGGGGCTACTGGGGTATCGTCACCGGTCTCATGGTGCTGCTGGCGGTCTTCTTTGTCTGCGTGGATATTCTCTATCGAAGGCCCCGTTCCGCCACTCCTAGCAACGCCCAGCCGTCGGGGGCAAATCAGGAAAAAGCCTCCGGAAAGCACGCGGCATAAGACCACGGGGTTTTGGGCTCGCCTCAGCTGGTACGAAAAGAGGGCGCCTGCCCTTCACTGTGGGGGCTGACCCGACGTGAAGGGGTTTGTTTGCCAGCCTGAATGGCAGCCTTCCGGCTTTTTTTGCGATTGTCCTTGTGGTCGACTGCTTTTCAAACCTTGACCGTTGCCATCCCATCCGGCCTGGTCTTTCGTTCTCACGTCGACTCGCCTATACTTCCTGATCGAAGGTTATTCCCCACAGCAATGGGCAGGTGCTGCCCGTCGTCGAGGATCCCTTTGGAAGAGTCTATGATCACAAGGCTCGACGTGTGCTCCCCTAAAAGGTCCTTATTCGGCCTTCTCCGTGTCCGCCGACAAGTCGCCTTGATTGCCGCCCTGTTTATTCTGGCCATCGCAGGCATCCTGGCTCACACCATTATGTTGATTCACGGGCAGAAGTCGGACGCGGTCGTGATCGACCTGGCCGGCCGGCAGCGCATGCTGCACGAAAAACATATGAAGGAAGTGTTGTTGGTGTCGCAAGGCTTCCCCGCAGATTACCGGTATACCAGGCAACTCCTCAACGAGACCCTTGAGGCCTTGATCACCGGCGGGCCGGCGGTGCATACATTCGGCGGAAAGGAGACGGTCCTGTTGCCGCCGGTCCCGACCGAAGAAATCAAGGCCAAATTGGAAGAGCAGGCGCGCCTGGTTGGGATCTTTACCGCCCAAGCCGACGTGTTTCTTCGACTCGAAAGAAAGGATCCAGCCTATGCCGGAAAATTCGAGGAGCTCCTGCATTTGAGCTCCGGTTTGCACACGACCGCCAACGACGCCGTGAAGATGCTGGACCAGTATTCGGGCTCCAAGGTCGCCAAGATGATTGCCTGGGAGGTGGCGGTCACCATCTTGGTCATCCTGCTCGGAATCATGTTGACGAGGCAGGTGATTCGGGCCAATCAAGAGTTGGCTCATGAAATTACCGAGCGGCAGCGGATGCAGGAGGAGCTTCGATCGAGCGAGCAGAAGCGCATGGAAGCCTTGCGTCAAAGCGACGACCTGAAATCCGCCTTGCTGTCTTCCGTGTCCCATGAACTGCGCACACCCTTGACGGCCATGAAAACGATGGTATCCAGCTTGGGTGGAAACAGCCAGACCGTTACCGGCGAGATCCGGGAAGAATTTCTCCAAAACATCAACCAGGACATCGATTACCTCAATCGTCTCGTGGACAACCTTTTGGACATGTCCAAAATCGAAGCGGGGACCTTAATTCCCCAGCGGGAATGGCACCTGGTGGAGGATCTGATCGAGGGGGCGATTCGACGCTTAGGAAAATTGCCGGACCAGCGTTCCCTGGACCTGAGCCTCGCGGACGACCTACCTTCGATTTTCGTGGACGGTGTGGAAATGCAACAGGTCCTGGTGAATCTATTGGATAACGCCGTGAAGTATTCTCCTTCAAAAGCCAGGATCAGCCTTCACGTCCAGGCACAGCCGACTGAGATCCACATTCGGGTGTCGAACCCCGGCCCCGGGATTCCGGCCGAGGAGTTGGACCGGGTGTTCGACCGCTTTTACCGGGTGCGGGCCAAACATGGCCGGGCCATTCCCGGCACCGGTCTGGGCCTGGCCATCTGCAAGGCCATTGTCGAAGCTCATGGGGGCCGTATCTGGGCGGAATCTCGACCGGGACAGGAGACGACGATCGGGTTCACGATACCCGTCAGCGCCGATCGAATCCTCGTCAGGACCATGGAATCCAGATCCGGACAGGAAAGGGCGACATGAACCAGGGCGCCCGCGTGTTGGTGGTGGATGACGAGCCGCAAATCCGGCGGTCGCTGCAGGTTAACCTTGAAGGGAAAGGCTATCAGGTGCTCACGGCTGAGGATGGCGAGCAGGCTGTCCAGGTGATGGCCCATCAGCCCCCGGATGTCATTGTGATGGATTTGCTCCTTCCCGGAATCGACGGGATTGAATTGACCCGTCGGCTTCGAAAGGATTCGGCGGTCCCCATCATTTTTCTTTCGGCTATCGGAGAGGAGCAAAAAAAGATCGATGCGCTCGAGGCCGGCGCCGACGATTACGTGACCAAGCCTTTCAGCGTTGACGAATTACTGGCCAGGATCAAGTCGGTTCTGCGGCGGGTCGCCGGTTCCCGTCAATCCGAGCCGATCCTGACCTGCGGGGAGCTTTCGATCAACTTCGACCGCCGGGAGGTCCGGGTCCGTCATGAGCCCGTGAAGTTGACCCCGACCGAGTATGACCTCCTCAAGTACATGATTGAAAATGCAGGGAAGGTGTTGACCCATCGCACGCTCCTTCTGGCCGTGTGGGGACCGGGTTATGTGGACCAGGCACAAAATCTCCGGGTTTTTGTCGGCCAACTGCGGAAAAAGATCGAGATGAATCCGGGGCGCCCACGGTTTATCCTGACTGACCCCGGAGTTGGCTACCGTTTCTGTACTGAGCCCGAAGGAGAATAGTCGAAGCGAATCTCGTTCTTTTCCATCCCAACCACCTCCGCTGTTCCGTTAAGCCCCAGACCACGAAAAAAAGCCTCCGAAGTCTCTGATCCTTATAGGAAATATATACCGGAGGGAGGGTATCTCTATAGCGCCCTTATAGCCGGCTGCGGCATAATTTTTTAAGAATACCGGTCATACAGCCAAGGGGGTGCACCGTGATGGGTCACACTCCTAAAGGGGAGCGCAGAATTCGATTGGAAAACGTGTTAATGGGGGTCGGCCTGCTCCTGGTTGTGACGCTTCCGGAGGGCGCGGGTTCGGTGCAATCCCCGATCCTGCTGGAAAACTGGCCACCCTACTATCAACCATCGATCGCCACCGTTTCCGCCAACACCCCGGTCGAATGGATCAATCAGACTCCCTCTCCTCATTCGATCCGACATGACGGATGTCTGAACGACATCGTGTGCCTCTTCGATTCAGGAGCGGTGGCTCCCGATAAGTCCTATACCCTCACCGGGCTTCCCCCGGGGCGGTATCCATACCATTGTGAATTGCACCCCATCATGCGGGGGGTTCTGATGGTGGTCGATCACACAGGAGGGGAATCAAATCAGACCGGTGCTTTCCGCTGAATTAAGGGATGTGTACCAATCCCCCATTTTCTTGAACGAAAAGCAAGATTCACGAGGCGTGAGCCAGGAGTGAGGAAAAATGGCGCTGAACGTCGAGTTGATTGAGCACAGCTTTCAACAGATTTCCGTCCGAGGGGAACAGGTGGCTACGGTCTTTTACGAACGCCTGTTGTCGGCCTTTCCTGAGATCAGGCCCCTGTTTTCCGACGTGGACATGGGGCAGCAACGGAAAAAATTCCTGGACGCGCTCTGCTTCGTCGTCCAAACCCTCCGCCAACCCGAGGTCATGGCTAAAAAACTCAAGAGATTGGGCGCCCAGCACCAGGCCTTTGGAGTGTTCCCCGAGCATTACCCGCTGGTTGGAGCCGTGCTTTTAGAGACCTTGGCCGAGTTTTTACAAGAAGGTTGGACTTCCGACCTGAGGGAGGCCTGGACGGAAGCCTACGGAGAAGTCGCGCGTGTGATGCTCGACGGCTATCACAGGGAACCCCGGGTAGCCCAAACAGAAACAAAAATGAACACCGCCACTCCTGCCTCAGACTCCCGATTCACGCCACCCGTGGTGGTCGATCCTGCGAGCCTGTTGGCCTTCATGGAGGAGTCCCGCTCGAATGGGTGACCGGATCCTTGTGGTGGATGACGACTCTGACGTTCGCGCTATGTTGCGGGATCGCCTCGAAGCGATGGGTTTTGAGGTAGTGACGGCCGCCAACGGGCGGGAAGGACTGGGTTTGATTGTGAAGGAGGCCTTGCAGCTTAGGCCGATCGGGGGAATCCTGTTAGATGTCTCCATGCCTGTCTTGGACGGCCTGGCCATGCTCAGAGAGGTGCGGGATCGTCATCCGGGGATTCCCGTCATCATGATGTCGAGTAACGAGGAAACCGACCTTTTACCGACGGCTCTTCAAGAGGGGGCCAGAGAATTTTTGACCAAACCGATCGATAGCGCGCGCTTCCGCGAGCTTTGCCTGAAGGTATTTTTGAACGGGGCGAATTAAATGGGAGGTTCGGGCGGGAACGTCAACTGGCTACGAGGCATTGTTGCAGGAGACGATCCAGGAGGGTGAGGCGCACGCTGTGGTCCTGGAGGGAACCTGTGATCCGATCGGACGCCTCTAATTCGGGCCAGTCTTCGGGCGAAGCCTCCTGCGAGACCAACACCTGGAGCGGAAGATTCGGCGTCAGGGTGTGCCGGGCCTTGAGAAACGCGCGAACGTGGTTCTTCGATGCATCCGCTCCGGAATTGACCAGCACGATCGCCCCCAGCGCTCCCGGCAAGAGTTGTTCCCAGACCGGCCAGTATCGTTTTTCGGCTCGCACGGCGATCAGGTGCAAGACCGTGTCTCGGGAGATCATGACCCGGCCGAAATCCGTCCGATACCTGGCTTGTGGCTCCTCCACCCCCGTCGCCGTCCACCGTGAACCCGACAAATCGCTGACCAGGCGTTGAATCAATTCGCTCTTTCCCGACCTGGCCACCCCCACCACCAGGATCCGAAGGAGATGCGGCCCGGACCCGGGCGTGAGGCCCCCCTGAGCCCGGCGGGCCAATTCGTCGAGACACCAGAGGACGTGTCCCTCCGGTCCCTTGACCGATTCGTGAGGCAAAGCCGAGGATTCCTGCTGAGGCACGCCTTGCGCCTTCTGTTCGTGGGCTTCCATGGTGCGGAAGTCCTGCAGCAACAGATTGGCCAGGCTGGCGGTGATGGGCATGCGGTCGGGCAAGGCATCGGGCAAAAAGAGGTAATTTCCCGTCTTCCAGCCCAGCAGCACGAACAACGGCTCCTCCCGTTTCGGAGACCGGATGTCCGCGTCCACGATGACCCCATCGCGGAAGTACAATGTCCCGGTTCTCTCCCCGTGACTCAGGACCAGGGCGCCGGTCTTTTGGTCCAGTTCGAGGGTTTGAATCAAATCCAGGAGATCCACCTCTTCGATTTTCCCGCTGAGGCCGACCTGGCCGAGGGGGATTTTTTTGGCCTGATTGATGCGGTCCATGAGCGTGTCCACGCTCTGCGTGAGGCGTTCGAGGGGGCAGGGCTTGGTCAGGTAATCGTCCGATCCGATTTTCCGGGCCTTCAAGCGGTCGGTGTCGTCGTCACGGCCGGTCAGGAATATGAAGGGGATGGTGCGGGTCCCCGCGTCGCTCCGGAGGACGCGGCACAGTTCGTAGCCGTCCATCCCAGGCATGCTGATGTCCGCGACGACGACATCGGGCCGATCCTGCCGGACTTTTTGAATGGCCTCCTGGCCGCTCAAGGTGGTCGTGACCTCATAGCCCTGGCCACGGAGGTAGAGGTCGACGATCCGCAGCCACTTCGGCTCGTCATCCACCACAAGAACCTTGTGAGCCATGGTGCCTCTTCTCGCGATAGCCTTCAAAGGTCAGCTATCAGCCCTCAGCCTTTTGAATAGACTGATCAACATGAGGCTGATCGCTGAAAGATGAGTGCTGAAAGCCGATCGCTGGTTCAGCGATCAGGTCACGATCTGGGGCTGGCCGACCCCGTGGATTACGTCGTCCGTGATCACAACGGACTTGACACCCTGCAGGGCGGGCACCTCATACATCAGGTCCAGCATCACATCTTCCAGGATCGTTCGGAGCGCCCGCGCGCCGGTCTTCATGGAGACCGCGCGGTGGGCAATGGATTTCACCGCAGCCGGTGTAAACTCCAACCCCACCCCTTCCAGTTCGAACAGCGCCTGATACTGCTTAAGGAGCGCGTTCTTTGGCTCGGTCAGGACGCGGACGAGCGCCGATTCATCGAGATCCGACAGGGCGGTCAAGACCGGAAAGCGGCCGATGAATTCGGGAATCAGGCCATACTTGAGCAGGTCTTCCGGTTGGCCCCGCTCGATCAGCCCGCTCGCGCCGAGCGTCTCATGCGCGGTGGCCCCTGCTCCGAATCCCATCCGCCGGTGGGTCGTCCGTTGGGCCACAATCTGGTCCAGCCCCACGAAGGCGCCGCCGCAGACGAAGAGGATATTGGTCGTATCCACCCGAATGTACTCCTGCTCCGGGTGCTTCCGCCCGCCCTTGGGCGGAACGTTGCAAATGGTTCCCTCGACCAACTTGAGCAGCGCCTGCTGAACGCCCTCCCCCGAGACGTCCCGGGTGATCGACGCGCTCTCGGATTTGCGGCTGATCTTGTCGATCTCGTCGATGTAGATGATGCCGGTTTCGGCCAGCTTGACGTCGAAATCGCAGGTCTGGAGAAGTTTGAGGACGACGTTCTCGACGTCCTCGCCCACGTAGCCGGCCTCCGTCAGGGTGGTGGCGTCCGCAATGGCGAAGGGGACATGCAGGATCCGCGCGAGGGTCTGGGAGAGGAGGGTTTTTCCGGTCCCGGTCGGACCGACCATCATGATGTTGCCCTTCTGCAGTTCGATATCCTTCGGGCGGTTCGGGCTCAGCACCCGTTTGTAATGGTTGTGTACCGCTACCGACAGCACCTTTTTGGCCCGGTCCTGCCCGATGACGTAGTCGTCCAAAATCGCTTTGATTTCCGTTGGCTTGGGTAATTTGATGGCGGGGGAAGGCCCCGCTCCGGTCGCGGGCACTCCCTGCGCCAGGAAGTTGCCGCAGAGCGAGATGCACTCGTCACAGATCAGGAGGGTCGCGCCGCTTTGGCAGGAGTGGCAGTGGTAGGTGGCCGGGCTTTCGATCAGGCTTTTGACGGCCGTTTCCCGCTTGCCGCAAAACGAGCAGTGGCGGTCGCGCTTGTTCCGATTTTGGCGGGATTCCCAAAACACAGCCATCAGTTCCCTATGCGATTAAACGGGCTTCGACCTTTTCCGGGATCCATAGGCACGGCCCCTTGGGGGGCACCCGTTGCATTTCCGCGAGCAACGGGTGCCCCCCTCGCGCCAATGGGGGCCGCCCCATCTTAGCTTCAGCCTCGCGTCAACTCAAGCCGGCGGGACGGCTTGGTTCCGGGGCCACGGCCTGGGAGACTGGGAGCCGGACGATGAACCGGCTCCCCTTGCCCTCCTCGCTGCGTACCTCGATGGTACCCCCGTTGTCTTCAACCAGGCGCTTGACGTTGGTCAGCCCCAACCCGGTCCCGTATTCCTTGGAGGTGAAAAACGGCTCGAAAATCCGTCCGAGGTGGGCTTTGGGAATGCCGCAGCCGGTATCGGCCACTTCCACCTCGACGGTGCCTTCCTGGCCCTTTCGGGAGGTGATCGTGACCTGGCCCTGGTCGGGCATGGCTTCGCGCGCATTGATCAGCAGGTTCACCAGGGCTTCCTTGACCTGATCGGGGTCGACGTACACCGGCGGCAAGTCAGCTCCATACCGCTGGTCGATCACGAGGTGCTGGTAGCCGCCCTGGGCCTTCCATCGAACGATGGCAGCCTGCGCGATCTGCTCGGCGGGGAGCTGCTTCGGCTCCGGTGGCTTCTGCCGGGCGTACCGGAGGAAGTCGTTGATGCGATGGGTCAGGCGGTCTACCTCGTCGATGATGTACCGGGCCACCTCCTGCTTGACGGTGGGGGATTGCTGGTCCTCAATCACCAGTTGGGCCGAGCTGCGGATCACGCCGAGCGGGTTGCGGAGATCGTGGGCGAGGGCGGCCAGCAACTGGCCCACCGACGCCAATTTTTCTCGCCGGATCAGCTCCTCCTGCTGGGATTTGATCGTGCGCACGCTTTCCTCCAGCGCGCTGCGCATGGCCTGGAAGGTGTTCGCCAAGTCCTCGATCTCGTCGCCGGTCCGGATCTCCGTCGGGCCGATCTGGCTTCGGCCCGACAGTGCAGAGGGCGATTCGGGTAGTGTGGCGGCCTCCAGGCGAATGGCCTCCGCCTCCCGACGGAGCGCGAGAATGGGGCCTACGATGCGCCGGCCGACGATAAAGCCCAGCGAAGACAGGACGACCACGAGCCCAAAGCCGATCAGGCCGACCGTGACCAGCAGATTGTAGATGGGGGCATAGGTCTCCTCCGGCTGTTGGCGAACGAAGGAAAACCATTGGAAGCCGCCCAGGCTGAGGGGGCTCAATTTGTGCGCAAACCGCACGGGGGCCGCCCCGACGATCGAATTGTGGCCGCCGTGGGCATCGTCGTCCGCCACCAACCAGAGCGGGGTGTCGCTGGCGAGCTGATTGAGGAGTGCTTCGGGAATCAGATGGGCCGTGGGGGGGAGCACCGGGCAGATCAGCGGGGTCCCTTCCGTGTCCATAAGCATCCCGTGTCCCGTCTCGCCCACGCGAATGGGAAGAATGGTATTCATGAGGACGTCCCGGCGCACCACCAGACCGACGGCCCCGATGGGCTCCCGAGGATCCTCGCCGGGAATCGGCACTGCGACCTCGAACACGTACTCATTGAGCAGGGGATCCAGATGCAGGGAGCTCACGTAGGCGGTGGTACTGTCCCCAAGCGCGGTCTCTTGCCACCACTCCGCCTTCGCGTAGAGAAACGGCGTCTCGGGATCGGAGGAGGCCACCAGCGCGCCCCGCCGATCGGTGATGACCACCCGGACATAGTGGCCGGCTTCGCGGGTCCAGTTCTTGAGGAACGTCGTGGTCTCCGCCCGTTCGGAGGGCAAGCCGCCGGGCCCCAACTTGCGCCACCGCGCTTCCTTGGCTTGGAGCAGGCCGATCACCTCCGCTTCTTTTTTCCCGGCGTAGTCCCGGTTGGCCTTCTGGACCATCTGCCGGATGAGGACCGGCACCGAGGCCAACCGCCTGGCACGGTCGATCTCGGTGTCCACGCTGGCCGCGATGCGAATGGCGGTGGACCGGGCGATCTCCTGAAATCCGTTGCCGATGGAATGTTTCAGGCTGTCGGTGCTGTAGAGATAGGTGGCGAGGAGGGCGACGATGCCCGGGACCATCCCGACGATGAGGAGGGAAATAAAGAATTTTTTTTGAAGCCCGCCGGATCGAGGGTGCTGATCCATTGCTCTGGCTCCAGCGCGTGGGGTGCAGGGGGAAAGGTCCCCCGATCCAAGAGTCTCCAGATGGATTCCGCAGGCTACCCTCAGCCGCGTGAGGCGGTGCCTAGGCTAAGCCGGCCAAATTCATCATGAGACCGCAGCGAGGAGTCCGATCCTCTCGCCAGCGGGGCCAACGGCCTGGCAGGGTCCAACCATGATACTCCCGCCCCGGAGGAGAACTCAAACGGCAAAACCTCCTTATTCCTCGGGCATTTAAACTTTTTTCCTCTTCGGGCTTTTGTGTGCGTTGAGCCACCTTCGGCTGACGAAGAGCGGGCCGCCTCGGGCTTCGCCCTGATGCGTGAGCGATCCGCGGCTCTTCCGCACCGTCCGGCTGGCCGCTGCGCCTCGGAGGCTTGGCCCCAAGGGCCAAATGCCGGAGCAATGGCACCTGGTCTGGCCTCTGGGATGGCTCATGCCCGCCAGGACGACAGTCCTCCGGACCCTTCCCATCCAGTTCGGCGTACTTTAATGGAGTCAAGCCCCTCGCGCCGTTGAACTGGGAATCGCCCGCACAGGATCCGGAAGAGCCAACTTATTTAAGATTGTACTTGGCCAT
>JBFFYZ010000021.1:0-12140 GCA_041568895.1 Nitrospiraceae bacterium | reverse complement strand
TTGGCTTTTCCCGGCGGGATCTCGTCAACCTGGGCGACGAGTTGAAACCCTTCCATCCGTTCTCCTTCATAACCGAAGCGTGAATTTCAGTTCGGCGCCTGGCTTCAGGCCCTCTTCTCGAATGAATCCGGCGGCCGTTTGGATCACGTACCGTGCATTTTCCGGGGGCGGACCGTAGTAGGGACAGGGGTCTTCAGGGCACGGCTGGGCATTCTCAACGAGGTGCACGATATGGCGGCTGACATCTACCCAGATCACGTCGACGGGAAATTGAAACCCTTTGGTCCAGATGTGGTGCCGGTCGTTCGTCTCGAAGATATACAGCATCCCCGAATTGGGTGGCAATCCCTCCCGAAAGGCCAGCCCGAAGAGCAGTTTCTCCGGCGTATCGGCCACCTCCGCCTCGACCTCGTGGCCGCTGGGAAAGGTAACGATAATGTATTCGGTGTCTTTTCGGTTGGTGAGGACAAAGCTCCCGAACAGCAGGAACAAAGAGAGCACAATGAGGACCACGATTCGGCTCTGTTTGGAAGGCCCCTTGTCCTTCGGCATCTGCTCACCCATCAATCACGTCCCTCCCACATCCCTCCTGCCGGCACCATCGGTCCGGCTCCCTCCCCGGACAGTGCCCCACCCACCCTTTTCACCCCCTACTCAATGATTTTACCTAGGCTGATTTTGATGATTTGATTGCCCGTGCGAGGGTGAGACTTTAGGCCCAAAGGCCCATATCGGTCAAGCACATAGGCCTTCTGCGCTCGCTTTTCTTTGTTGACTTGGAGAGGAGGCACGGTCTAAGATAATTTTACTTTGTTGCCTGGACTATGGCCACAGGGTATTTGAGTTGTCAATAGTGGTTGTGCGCCAATAGTGCTTGTGTGAAGGAGGCTTGGGTTATGGCTCTTTTAATCACGGACGAATGCATCTCATGCGGAGCCTGCTTGCCGGAATGTCCCAATGAGGCCATTTTCGAGACGCGGGGCGACGCGGAGGCGAAAGGATATGAAGTTGGTGAAGGCCAGGGCGTGGGGGACAGCATCTATGTCATCACGCACCAGCGTTGCACGGAATGCGTCGGGCATTTTGACGAGCCTCAATGCGCGGCCGTCTGCCCGGTGGACAACTGCTGCATTTCGGATCCGGCCTATCCCGAGACCACCGAAGTCCTTCTGGAGAAAGCCCGGAAGCTGAATCCGGACAAAGAAATCGACGACGCCAAGGTTTGGAGCGGCGTCCGGAACTAACGCATTTCCCTGGCCCACTCCTCTACTTATACGATTGCAAGTAGATGGAAGCCCTCTCCTCCCTAAGGAGAGGGCTTCCGTGTTTCATGGCCCTTCCACCGTCCCTCCCTCGTGCAGGTTTTTGCTTTTCTGTGCTCCATCCAACATTTCCTGGTATAATAATGCTTATTGCAGCTGGCTTCTCTGGACTTGAGGGACACCAGAGGGTGGAAAAAACCACAGCCACAGGGAGGTCCGACCGATGAAAGCCAGGTGGGTACTCCTCATCAGTCTGTGTGTGATGCTGAGCGGCGGGACGTCCCTTTTGGCCAGCCCCGGGGATATCTCGAACGAAATCGAACGGTTCGTCGTCAAGCAATTTCCGGAGTCGGAGCACCACTTCTGGGTGGTGAACAATACGGAGTGGCAAACCGATGACGAGGTCGTCGTGGATGTGAACGCGATCGTGGTCAACCGTCACCAGCCCGACCCGATTGAAAACCGGTTCTTGCTACTGATTGTTGAAGGAAAGTTGGCCGGCGCGCAGAATATCCCGCTAGGATCCGAGGTGCATTGCCAGCCGGAGAAGAACGTCTAACAGGCCTCAGGATCATTACTACTAACACCTGATAAACCAAAACAAAACGCCCCGTCGGTATGCAAGTACCGACGGGGCGTTTGTGTTCAGACCTCTGGCTTTGAAACCAGGGACCTACTTCGTGATCAGCAACTGTCCGCCAATGTGGGCATCGTGCAGGTGGCACTTGTAAATCAGCAGGCCCCCGGCGGTCACATAGGTCAGGTCGCTGGTCGGAATGCCGATATACTTGGTCTCACCCGGCTTCAGTACCAGCTTCACGTTCATCGAGGTGGGACCGGCAAAAGCTTCATCGGCCGACAGACTAAACCCGTGGTCGGCAGTAGTGTCATTGGTCACTTTCAGCACGACCGGACGACCAGTACGTCCCTTCAGGTTCAGGATAGACGTCGGGGGATACCACACCTTTTTCCCGCCAACGCCCTCCAGCGCATTAAATACCAGGTCAACTGGGAGCTCCTTGAACGCCTGGCCAACCACGGACCCGGTCTCATAGTCCCCGATTTCCACGCCGCCGGATTGCAGCGCTAGAGCCACGGACGCTCCGGCCACCGTCAGAACAAGGCCAAGAAAAACCGTCAACACCATCTTACCCATTGGACTACCTCCTTGGAAGGAACAAGACTGTGAATAATAAGGACTCATTCACCGGTCAACACAAAGACCGCCATCAGACAAGCCAAGACCTCATCCATGCATTGGGCGGTTTTATAACATAGGCCAGAATCGGAAGCAAGGCCGATTTTTGGGCTTTTGGGAAATTCCTCCATCTTTATCTGCGACCTATCTTATTGAATATCAACCGGATTTTTTTGTGACCTCAGGTGGTTCGTTTTTACTGTTGAGAATGGCGGACCTGACGCAGCCGAGCCGGTTGAGCCGTGGCTTCCTCCCCACCCATCAGGAGGTCAAAGGGCGCAAAATCATCGGTCAGAATGACACCCTGGTCCCAGGCCAGTTCCCGACGTGAACCCAGCAAGTGCGACACTTCGGAAGGCAGGCGGTGGCGGGCAATCATGTCCCGAACCCGTTCGGCGAAATCGGATTGGCGCATGAAGGCGGTCGAGGAACCGGCGAAAAATATGAGATTCTCAGCGTCGGTTTTGGTCTCCCAGGGACCCTTGACTCCGAAGGACTCGATCGTCGGAAAAACCGTGCGAAGCGTTGCGAGGACCGCTTGGACCCGTTGTCGGTCCGGGCCTTCCCCGGAGGAGGAGAGGTTCACCGCGACCACTCCCTCCGGAACCAAACGAGCCCGAAGCTCGGCAAAAAATTCCTGGGTGGTCAGATGAAACGGGATCAAATGCCGGGCAAACACGTCCACCCAAATAATGTCGTATTGGCCCTGGGCCTCTCGAAGGAACGTGCGGGCATCCTTGACGAAGACCCGATGCCCCTTGGCGACCGAGTACCCGAAATAGTCCTCGGCCACCCGGACCACGGAAGGATCCACCTCCACGACATCCAATTCCAATTCGGGCCAGTAACGGGCCAACCACTTGGCCAGTGATCCCCCGCCATGGCCCAGGATGAGGCCACGGTGGGAATCCGGAGCCAGCGCCAGAGCGGCCATCATCAATTGGCTGTAGGGCAAAAACAGCTCGGCCGAATCCACCTTCCACATGACCGCATGAAAGGTCCGATCCAGGATCAGGTATCGCAGCAGACTGTCTTCACGAACCCGGACCTGCTGGTAGGGGCTGTCTTCCTGGTAGAGGGGCGTGGGTAACCGCAAATCAGGATGGAGAGCCAACCATCCCAAACTCAGGCAGACAGCCAGGAGGCTTAGTCCGCCCAGAGCCCGAACAGGCGTCCTGGCCCGCACCGCCACCGCCCGCCACCACCACAGGAGGCCGAGGCCAAGCTGGATTCCACCGAGCATGGCCACCATCGTCATGCTGCCCAGCCAACTCAACAGGTAGAAGGCGGTCCCCCAGGTTCCGACGAGGCTACCCACGGTGGACACGGCGATCATCCCGCCGGTATGTCGCCCTAAATGCCCCATGTCGGCGATGGAGAGTCGCAGCAGGGCCGGCAATGCGCCACTCAAGCCGAACGCCGGCGGTGCCAACAGCAGGCTGGCAGCCAGGCTCGGCCCCCATCGGGGGTCTTGGATCCAGGCGGCCACGGTGAACATCACCGGTTGGCCCTTCCAGGCCAACAGGAGAGTCCAGCACCCGGCCCCCAGCAGGAGTCCGGCTAACACCCTCCCCCCCTGGTATCGGTCGGCCAACCAGCCACCCATCGCATAGCCGGAGCTCATGGCTGCGAGGATGACCCCGATGAGCGCGCCCCACACGTACAGGGAGTTCCCGAAGACAGGAGCGAGCAGGCGGCTGCCGAGTATCTCCAGCGCCATGACCACAGCTCCGGTGGTGAAGGCGGTCGCAAAGAGCCAGAGGCGGGACCACTGTGGCTTCCCTGGGAGAGCAGACATCGAGGGGGAGGTCATCGGGCTGCGGAACCAGCAGGGCGCGGACGCAAGAGGGAAGGCGCGAGGTCGGCCTTGCAATCCGGTGTCACAGGGTACCCCAATTTTTGAAATAGCGCAGGAGGTCGCGCACGGAAAGGATACCGACCACTTGACCGTCCTGCGTAATCACCAAGTGCCGAATGCCTTTTTCCGCCATCAGGTCGCTCGCCTCATGGGCGGACCGTTCAATCTCAATCGAAATGACGGGGCTACTCATGACCCGACGGACCCGCTCCTGGGTCGGATCGAGGCCCTCGGCCATAGCCTTCCGGACGAGGTCGGTTTCGCTGAGCACTCCGATATACTTGCCTTGGCCGGAGACCAGCAGCGCACCCACCCTGGCATCTCGAAGAAGCCGGGCCGCCTCCGCGAGGGTTGCGTCCGGGTCAATGGTCCGGATGTCCCGACTCATCATCACGGCCAAGGGCCGCAGCATGACACCTGTGGGATGGGTCATGGAATCAGACTCCGTTCAGAAGAGAGGAAATTCTAAAGAACTCTCCTAGAGAGTGTCAATTGCCGATTCGGGGTCGGGCACCGGAGCTTTCCCTAGCGGGTCCCAGGCGATAACTCGGGTTTCCCTTGCGAGCCCCGAAGGCCCTTGTTATACTTTTGCTCCCGGCCCATCAGCAGCCAAGCATGACATCCTGTTCGCCTCACTTGAATAGAGTGATGACGGCTCCCCCGATCCACCCGATCCAGAAGAAGGACAGCCCGCATGCACATTAGCGTTATCGGCACCGGCTACGTGGGCTTGGTCACCGGCGCCTGCTTCGCCGAGTTTGGCCTCAACGTGGTCTGCATGGACAAGGACGCCCGCCGGGTCGGCAGGCTGGAAAAAGGGGACGTCCCCTTTTACGAGCCGGGTCTGTCCGAATTGGTGGCGAAGGGGCTGCGCGAAAACCGGTTGTCGTTTTCCACCGATATCGCAAAGGCAGTCGAGCAGGCCCTGGTCATTTTTATCGCCGTCGGGACCCCGTCCAAGAAGGACGGCTCCGCCGATCTGTCCTACGTCGAGGAAGTCGGCCGAGGCATCGCCCAGCACATGACCGGATACAAGGTGATCGCCACGAAATCCACGGTCCCGGTCGGGACGGGAGAGAAGCTGCGGGAAGTGATCCAGGCCCACCAATCGGCCCGCTGTCGATTCGACATCGTCTCGAACCCCGAATTTCTCCGGGAGGGCTCCGCCATTGAAGACTTTCTCCGCCCGAACCGGGTGGTCCTGGGGGCGGACAGCCCGGCGGCCATCGCGATCATGAAAGATCTCTACCGCCCCCTGTACCTGATCGAGACCCCCTTCGTGGTGACCGACATTCCCACCGCCGAAATCATCAAGTATGCCTCCAACGCGTTCCTGGCGACCAAGGTCTCGTTCATCAATGAGATCGCCAACCTCTGCGAACAGGTCGGCGCCGACGTGCAGGTGGTGGCGAAAGGGATGGGGCTGGACCGGCGGATCGGTTCCAAGTTCCTCCACGCGGGTCCGGGGTTCGGAGGGTCCTGCTTTCCGAAGGATCTGGCCGCCCTGATCGAGACCGGAGAGGCCGTGGGCCATCGCATGGAAATTGCCCAAGCCGCATCACAGGTCAACGAGCAGCAACGTGTCCGGATGGTGGACAAGATTCGGGATGCGATGGGAGGGCTGGCGGGAAAGACGGTCGCCGTGTTGGGACTCTCCTTCAAACCCAATACGAATGACCTGCGGGAATCCCCGGCCTTGACCATCGTGGAGCGACTGTTGGAGGAAGGCTGCGTGGTGCGCGCGTACGATCCGGTGGCGCTGGAAGAGGCGACCAGGGTGATTCCACGCCTGGTAGCCTGCCAGGACGCCTATGACGCCGCTACAGGAGCGGATGCCCTGGTGTTGGTCACTGAATGGAACCAGTTTCGGAGTCTGGACTTTGGACGACTCAAAACCACCTTGCGACAACCCCTCTTCATCGACTTGCGCAACGTGTATGAGCCCGACCGCATGGCCACGGAAGGATTCCGGTACGTGTCGGTGGGGCGCCCCCCTTCCTCCAGCCGGCCGGAATGAGTTCTCAGGCGCGTCCTGGCCGCTATTCCTTCATCTGAGGTTTGTACCCCATCCGATCCAGGACCTTCAGTATCCTATTCTTGAGCCGATCGTCCGCCTCGCCGAGGGCGGTCGCCAGGGGCTCCACGGCCGGCTTGCCGATTTTTCGGATGATCTCGGTGGCCGACTGCCGCAGCTCATCTTCTTCCGACACCAAGAGCGGGATCAACCGGGGCACCGACTTCGCGCCGATTTTGATGAGGGCGTCGTAGGCGCGCTGGCGGACATCCCCGACCTCGTCGGTGAGTATCTCGACCAGCGGTTCCACGGCCCTGGCATCTTTGAGCTCCCCCAGGGTTTCCACGGCATATTTCCGATTGAGCCAATGACTGTCCTTGAGGTCCACCAACATGGCGTCCACTTTGGCCGCGTTCAGATCCTTCGCCCGGATCTTAAAATGTTTCGCGATGCGCTTGCCGCCTTCTTCCACCACCCGGATGGTGGCGCCGTCCCCCGGCTTGATCTTCTGGAGGTCCTCAAGCGCTTCCTCGTCTACGTCCAGGACAACGGTCTTTCCATCGTAGGCCAGCAATTCCACCTCGAGTTGCTTGGCGGCGGGATTGACGGCCACGACTTTTTCGGTCACCAGGTTAAACCCGTCTTTTTTCGTGCCCCCTTTGGGCCCGATCTGAATCAGTTTGCTTGGAGCTTCATCCGCCATGTTGGTATCCTCGGTTAAAAGTAAACTGTTCCGACCACGGCATATGTATCATTCCGCGTTGGGCTTCCAGCCCATGCTGGCCAGCGCCCCTTCGACCGTTTCCTGGACCATCTCGTTCTCGTCTTCGAGCAGCGGCACGAGAGAATCGATTGCGCGCCGGTCTCCCAATCGGGCCAGCGACTCGGCGGCATTCCGACGCACCAACCAGTCCTCGTCCTGCAGCGCTCCGACCAGGGCATCATACCCTCGAGGGTCCCCGATCTTCCCCAGCGCCTCGGCCGCATGACGGCGCACCATCCAATTGGGCCCGCACAGCCCCTCGATCAGGGCTTCGACCGCCCGCACGTCGCCGATTTTCTTCAGTACCCGCGCGGCGTCCTCCCGAAGGGTGGTCTCGTTGAGCGCTTCGACCAGCCCCGGCACGGCCCGAGGATCCCCCAGGCGCTCCAGAGCCCACACCGCAGCCGAGCGGACCGCCCCGTCCTTGTCTTTCAAGGCCCGAATGACCGGCTCCACCCCCCGCGGGTCCTTGAGTTTGCCGAGCGCGGTCACCGCCTGTTCGCGAACCGCCCATTCGTCGTCCCTGGTGGCCTCGATCAGCGGCTCCACGGCGGACGGGCCGATCCGGACAATCGCGCTCGTGGTGGCCTCCCGAATGACCGTATCCTCGTCCGCCAGCATATTGATCAGCCGCGGCAGGGCCCCGGCTCCCATCTGGCTCAGACTCATGGCCGCATGATCGCGTAGAGCCTCATTGTCGTCCCGTAATGCGGACAGCAACTGGTCGATCCGTTTCGACTCTTGCTGATCGACCTCCCGTGGTTCCCCGTGCAGTTCTGCGCCTTCCTGATTAGACATCGTCCTCGTCCTCTCCTTCCCCCCCGCCGACCTGCTCCGTCTGCACAGCCAAGGCCGCGAGCTTGTCCAGGATCACCCCGGCATTATACGACACCAACCCGTCCCGGTCGGTCTTCAACTTTTCGAACAGGTCCGCGTATGGAGCCAACTTCTCGGCATCCTTCACCTTGGCCAGGGCTTCCATGGAGAAGACCCTGAGCGGACGGATGGGGATAGCCTCCACGTACAATTCGACGGGACGAGAATCTCCGATGAGACCCAGGGACTTGATGGCGATTTCTTTGACCCCCGTATCCTTGTCTTCCCGGAGTCGTTCCATAAGCGGCTCCACGGCTCGGATGTCCCCGATCTTCCCCAGGAGGTCCGCCGAGGCTTCCCGCACCAGCCAATCCTCGTCCCGCAGATACTCGATCAGAATCTCCACCATGGGACGGCCGATCCCCAACAGGTCGATCACGGTGGCCATCCGGTTCTCTTCCCGTTGGCTGGAATCCTCGATATCGCGCAGCGCATTGAAGGCCTGATCGACCCGATCCCGAATCGCCCCTAATTTCTTCAAGGTCTGGACAGATTTTTCCTGCAGAACCGGATCCCCCATGACGTCCACAAAGGCGTCCGCCGACCGAGGATCCAACAGGTGATCCAAAATGTCGGCGCCGGTGAGCCGGATGCTCGGGTCGGCATGTTTCAACATGCCCGTCAAGGGTTCGATGGCATTCGGGATCACCCCCAGCAAGGAAATAACCAAGGTTCGTGCCTCGTCGTCCTTGACCTCCTGGAGGAACTCGACCAGCGCCGACGCGGCGGCATGATCCACAATGCCCGCCATGTGCTCCAGTGCCACGGCCGCGGCCTTTCGGACCGCTGAATCCTGCTCCCGCAACAACTGCACCAGGGGGACTCCCCCCTTGGGGTCCTTGATGCGGGCCAGCATGCCGGCCGCCTCGATCTTGAGCGCCGGGGTGCCAGTCTCCAACGCATGGATCAACCCGGCCACCGCCTTGGGCCCCCCGGAGATGCAGGCCGCGGTGGCACGCATGCGCCGCCAGTCCTCTTCGTGAACCAGCTCCGATATTAAGGTCTCGAGGGATTCCTTCGGCATAGCTTCAACGGCAACGCGGAACGATGCATGATGAATGATGAACGAAACCCTTTAGAAAAATGTTTTCCCCCATTCAGCGTTCATCATTCATCGTTCATCACTGGATTCGATTCGGCCGCCATCCGGCCCGCGTCAGGGTTTCCTTGACGTGGAACAGAACGTTTTCATCCCGTTCCTTTTTGAGCATCTCGACCAAATAAGGAATGGCTGCGGCTCCAAAGGTTGCCAAGGCCTCGGCGGCTTCGGCCCGGACCACCGTGTTACGCAAGGCGCCGATCAACGCGGGAATCGTCGCCTGATCGCCAATCCGGCCCAAGGCCACCACGGCAGCCTCCAGCACGTACAGTTCCTCATCATACCGGTCCTCGTTGCACCCCACAATCGGCCGGCTATTAGCCGGCTTGCTGTCTCCGCTCAGCACACCCAGCAGGGCGGGAACGGCGCGGCGGTCCCTGATCAACCCGAGGGCTTCGACGGCGCGAGGGCGGGTCCCCACTTCGGCCATGGCGATCAACAGAAACTCAACCGCCTTCGGGTCTCCAATTTCACCCAACGCCCGGGCCACGTCTTCCCGGACCGCAGCGTCCCGGTCGTTGAACAGCAGGTACAGTAACGGTTCCACCGCGTCCGGCGATTTGAGCTTGCCCAGGGCTTCCACGGCGTGGAGTCGAACCAGCCACTCCTCATGCTTGAGGGCCTCCACCAGGGGCGGCACGGCTGCCGCGCCGATGTAAACCAGGGCCTGGGCTGACTCCTCACGGACCGCTTTCACCGGATCCTGCAGAAGCGCGACTAACCGATCGATGGCCTTCGTGCTGCCAATACGGCCCAGCCCCTTCGCGGCGTGCATCCGGACGATCCAATCGGGACTCGCGAGCGCGCCGATTAACGGTGCCTCCACGCGTCCATCTCCGATCGCGGACAGAACGGAGGCAGCCGATTCCTGGACGTTCAGGTCGGGATCCCGAAGACAGTCCCCCAGGGGGACCACCGAGGCCTCACCCAGCGAGGTGAGTGCGGCGGCAGCCGCGTGCCGGACCGCTCGGTCGGGATCCCTGAGGACAGACACCAGCGGGATCACCGCCCGGGAATCTCCCAGCGTTCCCAGCATGGTCGCCGCCTCTTCGCGGATGGCCCAGTCTTCGTCCCGGAGGGCCGCAATCTGTTCTGCCACGGTGTCAGCCATCACGAACTCCGGTCTCGCCGTTCCGGAACGACAGGGAGGCTGTGGCGGAAACAATCCAGGTCGGAGGGTCTCGCGTCACGAGGCCGGCCGGTTTCCTCCCGGCGGGCAACGGGATCGAAGAGCATGGTGGCGGTCGCCCTGATTCCGCGGCTGTTCCCGGTCGCTCAGGGATTGGGCGGGAAAACCTTAGCACAGGCTTTTTCAGGGGGTCAACATGAATTCCGGCACAGGAAACAAGGCAAAACCGAACCATTTCGGGGGCTTCGCTGGTTGACAGACAGGACACCGGAAGCCTAGTATAAATCCGACCGTTTCATCGCGTAATTGCCCTACCACGACCCGAACGCTTCGACATGCGCCTCAGCAAAAGCCCGTGCACCCCTCCCCTTTCGAGCGATTACTCCGCATTGAGACCGGCTACCATTCAAATCCATTTACCTATTTGGCAAGGAGGCTTCCGATGAGCACGATATCGGCCGCAGATAGAACGTCCCGGATCTGGCGCTTTGTGATCCTGGCCCTGGTATGGGGGGCCGGGATGAGCCTGGCTTTGGGGCCTGTCCCTTCCGCCAGCGCCTACGAGGTCTGGCTCACCGACCAATCGGACACCGCCAAGGAAAGCGGGGGATTTCTGTACATTTACGACGGCGCGCAGTTGGCGGCCAATCCCTCGAGCGCCAAGCCGGCTGTGACCATCGATTTTTCCGGAGAGATCAACAAGTTTTGTGAAGAGGCGACCAAGAAAGCGGTGCGCCGCCCGCATATGATCTTTTTCACCAAGGACCAGTCTCATGCCATCCTGTCCTTTTTAAGCGGACAGGTGTTGATCATGGATGCCGCCACCCGCAAGCCCGAGGCCTGTCTCTCCATGGGCAAAAACGTTCACGCGGCCTGGCCCACTCCGGACCAGAAGATGGTCATTGCGGCCAATATCGCCGAGAAAAAGTTTATCCGCATCTGGACGGATTACGCGGGTCATAAATTCTCCTTTGATCCGGAAAAGGACGTGATGGATCTGAAAGCCCTGGAAAGCGGGGAACGGCCGGATACCGCTCCCATCTGCCCGATTACCGAGGCGACCAGCAAGTACGCGTTTGTGACGCTTCGCGGAGGAGGCTTGCTGGTCGTGGATGTGTCCGCCACCCCGATGACAGTGGTGGCCACCCTGACCAACGTCGCCATCCATCCGGCCGGCTGCGGCGGATACCAGGTCGGCGATACGATGTACATCAATTCGGGCGGCGGATGGCCGGTGGCGCCTCTGTCCTACGACGTCTATGCCCTGTCGATTGGCAACCTGCCGAACTCCGTCTCGGCCAAGCTGATCACCACCCGCGATACCAAATTTTCCGATTCCCATGGCATGGTTGGGGTCGGACGATATCTGTGGAGCGCGGACCGTGCCGGCAACAACATCGAGATCATCGACACGCTGACCAACCTCAGCGTGGGCAGCGTCGACATGGCCGGATCGGTGAGCGAGGACCCTGCGCCTGATCTGATCGACGTCTCCCCGGACGGGGCCTATGTGTTCGTGGGCCTGCGCGGACCGAATCCGCTCACCGGAAATCACAAAGAGGTGGATAACGCGAAAGGCTCAACGCCGGGAGTGGGGGTCGTGAAGGTCATCGACGGCGGGAAGGACGGCGAGTTCGTGGGGGTCGCCCGGATCACCAACATGAAGGACGGGAAAGAAACGGCGGACACGCACGGCCTGGCGGTACGAAAGTAGGCGTCTTTCGGGTCCATCGCGTCTTTGCGTCATCGCGAAAAACCCGACAGACGCTAAAGACGCTGAACGCTATAGAGGCTACGACGCGAAGGACGCAACTGACGCGATAGAGGCGGTTACATCGCCCCCTTGGCCAAGTCGCCGGCCGGGCCGAAGCGGCCGGATTCGCCAAGCGGCTTGTCCACACGGAGATTGTCGGTCTTGGTGGAGTCCACCTCCTCTTCTTC
>JBFFYZ010000020.1:0-12143 GCA_041568895.1 Nitrospiraceae bacterium | reverse complement strand
CGCACCCGGCGCCCTGATCGGGGCCAGCAATTTCTTCGAGCTGGCCGTGGCTACCGCCATCGCCCTGTTCGGCCCTGGCTCCGGCGCGGCCCTGGCCACGGTGGTGGGGGTTTTGGTGGAGGTTCCGGTCATGCTTTCGGTGTGCGCCGTCTGCAATCGAACCAGGCACTGGTTCCCGGCACAAACAGTGACGAGCGATGAGTGACGAGGAACGAGTATAAAAATGTTGCAGCAGAAACCTGAAAATTAAAGTTAAAGGCAGCGCGATAGGTGTAATGGGTACAACCAACGCTATGGACGCGAAGACAAAGAAGTCCGTGCTCTTTCTGTGTACGGGCAATTCCTGCCGGAGCCAGATGGCCGAAGGGCTGCTTCGTCATTTCGCCGGCGACCGGTTTGACGTCACCAGCGCCGGCACCAACCCGGTGGGGTTGAACGCCGGAGCGGTCGAAGCCATGAACGAGGCCGGGATTGACATCTCGCAGCACCGATCAAAGTCCGTGACGGAGTTGGCGGCCCGTCAATTCGACTATGTCATCACGGTGTGCGACCAGGCGAAGGAAAGCTGCCCGGTCCTGCCCGGGCTTCCCACCACTCTCCATTGGAGCTTCGAGGATCCGGCCGCGGCGACGGGGCCCAATACCGAACGCCGTGCGGTGTTTCACCGTGTCCGGGACGAGATTGCCGCCCGCATACGCCGGTTCATCGAGGATAAGGGTCTTCTGCCGAAATAAGGTTCGACCGGCAGCAGGATCGAATCTACCGTCCTTCCTGAAGCTTTCCGCCAGACGTTGAAGCTCGCCCGGACTCCCCCTTCCGGACTGCAATGTTTACATTTCTGTAACATTTAAGTGATGGTCCTGTGACAAAGACGGACTAGGCTGGATTGGTATAGGGAAAGGTGGGTGACCAGGGAGGGAATCGCGCAGGAGCCAAAAATGATTTTACCGGGGAGGCGGAGACTATGATCAGGCCGACAGGAATTGGGGTGCTGACAGGCCTCATTGTTTTATTGTTACTTGTCACAGAGACACCCCTCCTTGCAGCGTCGGAAACAATTCCAACAACCAAGAGCCAGGCCAATGGGCCCAGATCCGAATCCGTGCCAGCCGGGGGACCCTTGTCCCCGCCCAAGGGTCCACAAAAAGTACCTGGAAATATCCTGGCACCGGCCGAGCCCACCCCGCTCGAGGACCTGCTGCTCGAAAAAGGCCTGATCACCATCGACGACTGGATCCGAATCAAGGCCCAAGAAGAGCAACAGGCCTTGGAGCAGGCCACGGAGCTGCAGATGACCGGCAGTCCACGCTGGTACGAGCGGATCCGCGTCAACGGCTATATGCAGATGCGGTACGCTTTTGGCCCCAGCACAAATAAATTCGACATCCCCTTGGGGGACAGACGCGCCACCACGAGTCCGAATCAATTTTATTTCCGACGGATCCGCATGGTCTTTCAGGGGCAGGTCTCGGACCGCATGTCCTTCTACTTTCAGCCAGCCCTCGAGGGAGATGGTCAGAATCTGTTCAATAACGAGATCATCGATGCCTTCGCCGATTACCACCTGACCAAAGACAAGGTGTTTCGGCTCCGCTTCGGGCTCCATCGGGTTCCCAATGCCTTCGATACGTACCGTTCCAGCAGCCAACGGCAGGAGCTCGATCGGCATGAGTCGGTTCAAACCGGAGCCCCCGGCGAACGTGACTTGGGCCTGGCCTTGTATTGGACCCCCAAGGAAGACCAGCACCGGTACGCCCAGCTGGCGCAGTACCACAACGGGCCGGGAGACTATGGGAGCATCGGGATCATGGTCTACAACGGGCAGACGAGGAACAGGCCGGAACAAAATGCCGACAAGCACGTCGGCGTGAAGGTCTCTCACCCATTTGAACTCCCCAACGGGCGCCTGCTGGAAGCGGGCATGTTTGCGTTTCGGGGACAGTTCGTCGTGACCGGGACCGGTCCAATCACAAGCCCCACCGCCGCCTCCCGTTGTCCCAACCAGCTACGGGGATCGGACGGCTGTCAGATGCGGGATGAACGGCTCACCTGGTACGTGTTCACTCCGCCCCAACCCTGGGGAATCTTGGCCGAGTATACCCTCGGACGCGGGCCCAAGCGGAATGCGCAGGGGATCCTCGAAGAAACCCACCTCAACGGCGGCTACGTCCAGCTCTATTACACCTGGAGGTACTCGGATATCGCCATGCTGACTCCCTACATCCGCTACGGGGAATACCACGGGGGCATCAAGACCATCCGGGGCGCCGACGGGGAATCCCGAACGTGGAACTTCGGGTTGGTGTGGGAGCCGGATACCCACTGGCGATTCGTCACCGAATTGATGCTGAAGGAAGGCTTGAACACCACCCTGGTGGCCGGCCAGCCGCAGGCGGATTTTAATGGATCACTGATCCGGTTTCAGGCCCAGTGGTTCTTCAACTGATTAGGATGTGCTGTTAGGGACCGGGGGAAGAGGGTTTGACCTCAACAGGGATGCGCCTCAGGTCAATCACCACCAATCGTCCTTCGTCCACATATCGCCAGGGTTGATGGGCATAGTCTGGAACCTGCGCGATTACGGGCGAAAAGGACACGGAAAACCCACCCCGATTCAGGGGCAGCAAGGGACTGTCAACGGGATCCAACTCGTATGTCATGGCCTGACCCAGCACGGAGGAGGGCATGGTCCGGTGATTGGCCAGGATGAAGTACAGATAGGCATCATTCAGAAACAGGCCGCCGGTGGTGTACCCGAGCCCGATGCTGGCATCGGACACCCGCCGGTAAAACGTCACCAGCTCATTCGGCCGAGCCTGCTCAAGGGCTTTGGGCAATTCCACCGCCAGGGTCTTCATTTCAGCCGGAGAAAAGGCGGCCGTCCGTTCCGCCTCCCCACTGACGATGGAACTGACCACGTTCTGGCGTGGTTGGACCCGGATCCCGGAAAGCAGCAAAGCCATCTGCTCCGGAGGAATCTTTGCCGGATGGCTGTGTCCAAGACCCGCTTGAGAATCCTCCTGCACTCGGATTGACGTGATCGGGTCCTGGTAGACGGGACGCGGCGGAGGCGCACTGCCACAGCTTGCCTGGGTTCCGAGCAAGAGCAGGCCTGCGAGGGTTCCGAGCGAGGCTTTCATCCCATGCATGAGCAGCTTACCTGGACGCAACGTTCTACGGGAGGAACGGGCCGGAGTAAAACAGCACCTCTGCCACGGCAAAGGCGTTTGACCGATCCGGAGGCACCGACCGCACCTTAACCCTAATCTTTGGCGACCGGCAGGGCAGCAGACACCGGTTCGCCGTTAAGCACGACCAGACTTCTGTTGACCAGACTTGGGCTCAACGGGAAATACTGCGCCCGGGCCACGACGACCTGCCCGTCCTGGCTGTTGATGAACCGGAGGAACTCCAGCAGAGTGGGATTGTAGGGCTTGCCAGGCGGCTGGTCTACGTAGAAATAAAGCAGTCGGCTCAAGGGGTACGTTCCATCGGCAACGGTCTCAGGGGTTGGGCTGACATAGGGCAGTCCCGCTCGTTCGGCTAGCGGAACCGCTTTGACATAAGAGGATTGGAATCCAATGCCCAGATATCCCATCCCCAGGGGATCGCGGGCAATGGCCAGGATCTCCGACGCCGATCCGGGCTGTTCCTTGACCTCCTCCTTGAGATCCGCTCCGAGCAGAGCCGCTTGGGTGAAAAATTCTCTGGTGCCGGAGGCCTTGTCCCGTCCGTAGAGACGGATGGGCTGGTCCTCCCAGCCGTCCGTGAGCCCAAGTTGCCCCCAGGTAGCAATGTTTTCCCGGTAGCCGCGTTTTCGCGCGTGGCTGAAGATCGCGTCCACCTGCTCTAACGTCAGACCATGGATCGGATTTTCCCGGTTCACGAAGAGGGCCACCGCGTCCATGGCGATCGGAAATTCCATGGGCCGGTAGCCCCTGTGGGAGACAAACGCGCGGAGTTCATCTTCCCGCAGCTTTCGCGAGGAGGAGAGGATCGTCGGCTTGTTGGGACCGAGATGACCCTGCCGTGCCTTATCTCCGCGCCGCTGATCGGAATAGCCCAGTATGAATCCTCTGATACCTTCTTCCGATCCCCCACCCTCGACCGCGAAGTCAACCTGGGGATAGAAGCGTTTGAAGGCCGCTGTCAATTTGCTCACCATCGGCTGCATCGTATCCGATCCGGCGATCGTCATCTGACCAGAAAGCTCCCCGGCGGAGACGTACCTGGCCAGCGCCGGGCCCCCTCCCGGCTTTGCATCATCGGCTGTGACCTCGGCTGCAACGAGGCTGACAGTTCCCCACCAAACCAGCGACAGGATGAACAGTCCGGTGAACAGGGTTTTCATCGTTAGGTTTCTCATCCGGCTCCTGACTCCCATGTCCAATCCTTCCGCACCTCTTTTTTGCCATGCCAAAGCTGGCAGGATTGTACCCCAATGCAAAATTTATGGCTTGTTGTCCGCCTGGACCAGAGCCAGGTTTTCACTGATGCGATGAGGCTGCATCGGATAAAACCCAGTCCGCACAATGGCCGTCTGCCCGTCACGACTGTTCACAAACTTGAGAAACTCCACCACGGCGGACGGCATGGGCTTGTCTGGAGAACGATTGACATATAAGTACAGGCGCCGGGAAAGGGGGTAGGTCCCGTTGAGGGCGGTAGCCACCGTCGGCTCTATGAAGGGCTTGTTCTCCTCTTCGGCCAGGGGAATTGCACGCACGTCGTTTGTTTCGTATCCGATTCCGCCATAGCCCATGGCATAGCGGTCCTGCATGACCTGGAGGACGGTACTCGCCGTGCCCGGTTGTTTCCGCACCTTTTCCTTGTAGTCCCCACCCAGGAGAACGCGTTTTTGAAGGAAGGCGGCGGTCCCGGAAACGGGCTTCCGGCCGTGCAGCCGAACCGGCGCATTCGCCCACTCTCCTGTGAGGCCCAACTGCCCCCATCGCTCGACGTTCACAGGGTGGCCACGTCGCCGGGATTTCGACCAGATGGCGTCCAACTCAGCCAGGGTCAGGCCCTGTATGGGATTGTCCCGGTGCACGTAAATGGCCAGGGCGTCACTGGCCACCGGGATTTCAGTAGGCTCATATCCGAATGTTGTAACGAAGGCCTCGGTTTCCTTATCGGTCATTTTCCGCGACATGGCCGCCACCAGCAGGTCGCCCTTTAAGAAGGCGGGCATGGCAGTAGAAGAGCCCTTGGTCTCCAGGGTGATCGCCACCCCGGGGTAAATGGTCCGAAACTGGCGCTGCCATTGCTCCAGCATTTTTCGCATGGTATCGGAACCCGACACTTTGAATTTTCCGGAGACCTTGTTCACGAAGGTATAGGGGGGGAGTTCGGAGGCTTCGGCAGGAAGGACCTCGGCATGCAGGGTTGACCCACCTGGTCCACCCGCGAGCAGCACCCATAGGATCGAAAGTCCTATCAGGAGCCATCGCGCTTTCGAAATACCCTGCATCGGTTCGCCTCCTTTCGTCTTCCCGTCTCTCCTCATCCCTGGAGTCCTTCCTTTGCGCGATCCACACGCACCATGTTTACGGGAAACCGCGCCTTATGTTTGGATAATGATCCCCTACAGGGGTTGCGGCCCGGTGACGGGTGTGTTACGTCCATGTTAAATCTTTGCTTTACAACCGTTTTTCCTCACGGAAGGCCATAACCACCTCTCGGGCGTTCCAACGCTCTCCGTCTACGAGCCCGTTTATCCGGCGCATATCCTCATCCGATAGGGAGCCGGCTAACGCCGTGAGCGCCTGCCGGAGCTCGGGAAAACGTTCCAGGGCTGCGGCTGATACCACCGGCGCGGCTTCATAGGGCGGGAAATACCCTTTATCGTCCTCCAGGATCTTCAACCCCAGGCTGTGGATGAGGCCGTTAGTGGAGTCGCCAGCGATCACGTCCACCCTGCCGTCCGCCAAGGCCTGGTAGGTCAGCGCCAAATCCATCACGACCGGAGCCGCCGCAAACTTCAACCCATAGAGGTCGGCCAATCCGGGAAAACCATCGGCCCGCTCCAGGAACTCGTAGCCGAAGGCGGCCTTCCATCTCGAGGCAACCTTCGCCAGATCCGAGATGGACGTGACCCCATGCCGATTGGCCGCGTCCTCCCGAACCAGGATCGCGAAGGTATTGGTGAACCCGAGCGGCGGCAGCCACTCCAGGTCGAATTTATCCCGGTAGGCCTCTTGAACGAGCCGGAAGACCGTGTTGGGCTTCCGGGCCGGTGCGGACTCCAAGATAGCCGTGAGGGCGGTGCCGGTATATTCCACGTAGGCGGTCAGCTCGCCGGCTACCAAGGCCTGATGGCAGATGAAGGTGCCGCCCAGGTTCAATTTTCGAATGACCTTGAGATCGGTCTTGGCCTCGATTTGCTGGGCGAGCAGTTCCCCCAGGATGACCTGTTCCGTAAAGTTTTTCGATCCGATGACGACCGTCCGATCCCCGGTCCCGTCCCCACAGCCCCCCGCGAAGACGGCCGCCAAGAGCAGCATGATGGCCTGGCCGTGTCTTCCTCTCATGCCGCGGTTCGCCTGGCCTGCCCCCCTGGAGCGCCGAACCGCCGGGCGATCAGCCCCAACCCGAAATCGATGATCAGCGCCATGAGGGCGGCCGGGATGGCGCCGGCCAGGATCAATCGGCTGTCCAGCATCGCGAGGCCCCGAAAAATAAACATCCCCAGTCCTCCCGCTCCGATCGCGGCCGCGATCGTCGCCACCCCGACTCCGATCACGGTCGCGACACGCACGCCGGTCAGGATGACCCCCAACGCCAGCGGCAGTTCAACCCGCCACAAGAGTTGGCTCTGGGTCATCCCCATGGCCACGGCCGCCTCCCGTACCGCGGGATCTACCCCGGTCAACCCGGCGACGGTGTTGCTGACGACCGGCAACAGGGCATAGAGCACCAACGCGATCAACGCGGTCCCGGCTCCGATGCCTCCGATCAAGGGAAGCGGAATCAAGAGGCCAAACAGGGCGAGACTGGGGACGGTCTGAATCACATTGACTGCGCCAAGCACGGGTGGCTGCCAGTGAGGGGACCGAACCAGAAAAATTCCGAGGGGAATTCCGACCAGGACTGCCACCCCGGTGGACAGGCCGACCAGAAAGAGGTGCTGGCCCGTCATTTGCAACAGTTCCGCACGATGGGAAGCCAGAAATTCCATGAGGTCCATGGATCAGCCCCGATCCTTCACGGCCAACGCACGCAGCACGGCTTGCACCTCCGGATGGTTGGAGCGGAGGAATTCCCGAGGAGGCAGGCACTCGACCAAGCGCCCCTCCTGAATCCACCCGATCCGGGTTCCCAGCAGACAGGCTTCGGGAATGTCGTGGGTAACCAGCACCAGCGTTTTTTGCAATCGCGATTGCAGATCCCGAAACTCCTGCTGGAGCTCGGCCCTGGTAATGGGATCCAGGGCCCCAAAGGGCTCGTCCATGAGCAGGACCGGCGGGTCGGCCGCCACGGCCCTGGCCACCCCCACCCGTTGCCGCTGGCCGCCCGATAATTCGTGGGGAAACCGATTGAGGAACCGATCGGCCGGGAGGCCGACCAGATCGAGCAGCTCGCGGACCCGCCCCTGAACCCGGTCCAGGTCCCAGCCTTCGAGCGTGGGAACGAGCCCCACGTTCCGCGCCACGGTCAGGTGGGGAAACAGTCCCACCTCCTGGATGACATACCCGATCCGCCGACGCAGTCGGATCGGGTCCCAGGCGGTGGTGGGCTGTCCCTCAACTCGCACCTCGCCGGCGCTGGGATCCTGCAGCCGATTGATGAGTTTCAGAATTGTGGTTTTTCCGGAGCCGCTCCGGCCGATGAGGGCGAGCGACTCACCCGCCGGCAGAGAAAACGACACACCGCTGAGCACCTCCCGCCCGGATGCGTGGCGAAAACGTACCCCTCGAAACTCGACCGCGATGGCGGCACCCGACATTCGTCATCCTCCTGGGGGAAGGGACCCGGGTCGAGCCAGCACCATGAGAAAGCGGCCGTCCTCGCTGAGCCACTCACCGGCGGGGTTCAGCCCGCAGGAGTCAAGCAGAGAGAAAAACGCCGATCGGGAGTATTTTCCGGAATGGTTCATCTCAATGCGCTCCCCCGCCTTGAAGGTCACCGGCTCCCCTCCGACCATGACGGTCATATCCACCTTGGTTTGAAAATACTTCCCCAGCCGATGAAGACCGGGAGCCAGGTCGGCACGAGGCTCGAACATCAAGTCCCCGTCCGCATCCTTGACGCCGATGCTCCGCAGAGGGCCCATGGCAAAGGCGCGGTTAAGTTCGTTGTCATACCCGCTCTTGGTGCCGGCGTCGTTGTGCAATTCACCATCGACGAGCAACAGATCGTCATTCCGTAACAAGGCTCGAAGCTGCCGGAGCATGTCCGGCGGATCGAAGCCTCCCAACGTATTCCCGAGAAGAAGCCACAGGCGGAGTGGACGGTCTTTTCTCGGAGCCAGTGCGGCCAGATGGGCGGGATCTGCCAGGTCCGCCTTGATCCCCTGACAGGGCACTCCGGCCTTCAGAGCGTTCGCGCAGGCCAACTCCAGCAAGGTCTGGCTGGCATCCACGGGGACATAGGTGACGGCACGATGGCCCTTCGCCAAGGGGATCAGCAAGGCGATCAGAAGGTGCAGGTCTTTCGTGCCCTGCCCGGCGCCCAAACTAATCACCTCTATCGGACCAGAGGAAAGGGCCTGGACGACCGGCTTGACGGAAGCCCGGACCAGGCTGTCCGATCGCACAAAATTTCGATAGGGCCCGTCCCGGCAGAGGGCCAGCCAGGCCCGAACGGAGAGAGGGGACCAGTAAAAAAATCGCTCGGGAAGGAAGCGGTTGGTCAACGCGGAGAGAAACGCCTCAGCCATCGCCGCTTCGGTCAGCTGGACTTCGACGTGCAGGAACGGGCTTCCCGTTCTGCCGGTTGGTTGGATTGGATCGGCCATAAGCCCGCGATAGTGTAGGTATTGTTCCAAAGCCAAGTCAATGTGAAGAAGGCGGACCCAGAAAACGGGTTGACATGGCTGGGAGCCAGCCCTATAGTCGGACCAGAATCCGCGGAACAACCACTCTCACCCAGGAGGAATTCAATGGAGATGCAAGTCCCCAATCTGGAAGTGGTCGAGACCGAGGAACTGCAGCCTTCTTGTCATCAATTGGACATCGTCGACCTCGAAGAGGTCGTTCCTACCTGTCATCAATAAAACACCTTTGCGGTGTGAGAAGGCCCGGTCTCTGACCGGGCCTTTTTTCTTTTATGCCGCCCCTAAGCCTCGGCGCTTTTTACAATCCTCATCTGGCCCCCGTCATCCTAAACAAGGCCGAGTCCTTCGGCCACCTCGCCATGGCCGATCCCCCGGACCGACAGGACCCCGCCTGGCCGAGGATTCGAGATCGGTTCACGCTGCTGCTTCACGATTACTTAGGGCAGCTCAGCGAGCCGTTCGGCTCGGACGAGGTCACCCGCGCCCGCGCCCTGCTCGATCAGTATCGATCGCCGTGGGCCGCTGAACACCTCCAGCGGATCCGCCCTACCTCCCCCTTCCCAGCCACGGGGCCGGCCGTGCAGTTGGATTATGTGTTTCCGCCCGTCTACACCGAGGATTTATTGGCGGATTACATTCGCCACGCCAAGGCTTTCAGGGAACAACTGGGGGTTCCGCTGGCTATGGAGCCGATCCCCACCTACCTGCACCTCGACATCGCTCAACTGAGCGAGCCCGCGTTTCTCCATCGGTTCTGTGACGGCTCCGGCTGCCACCTTTTGCTGGATCTCGCCCATGTGTGGCTGTCCGCGCGGTACGCCGGCCTCCGCCCTCGCGACCTGTTATTGGAATACCCCCTTCGCCACGCCATTGAACTCCACGTGGCCGGCTGCGCCCGTGATCCGGACTTGGACGGGCCGTGGATCGCACCGGTCCTTCCTGATCAGGACATCCTGGATCTGGCGGAGCTCGCCGTCAAGCACGCCCCCGAACTACGGGCGATCACCTTCGACGCCTTCAGCCCACTGCTCTCCTCTGAAACCCTGCTGGCCGGGATCGGCCTCCTTCACGAGCGGTTCGGGGTGAAGGGATGACCGGCCGTTCGCTTCATGACGCCTTGCTGCAGGTCCTCGGAGACGGTGTGATCCGTTCCCGATTGGCCAGCCACGATCCGCACCTCGGCACGCTTTTGGGTTCCGAAGAGCACGAGGTCCTCAGACGTGTGCCCGGTGACCGCCTGCAACGTATGGCCCGGTTTCTCGCGCGCCATTATTATCGGGAGCGGATCGTCCGGTTGTTTCGCCATGTCCGGTCCCTCGTTAGCCATACCGGACGGGACCCGCTGGCAGTGCTCACCACGTCAGCCGGCGACGAACTTCTCGATCGGGCGGTGCTGGGTTCCTTCGAGACCGCCCGCGCGTTGCTCGATTTGATCGAAGGGTGCCTGACGGACCAGGACGATTCCATCACCCAAGGCCATCCCTATTGGAGGGACCTCGTTCGGTACCAGGCCGCGATGTTTTTGGTCGAGGCGACATCCTCTACCAATGCTCTCGCCACCGAAGCTCCCGGCGGTGGCGGAGCTCCGAGCCGTTCCGGGTCGGTCACCATTCTGGATCTGGACTGGGACATTCCCTCCGTCGTCGCCCAATTTCGAGCCGGTCACCAAACCATCCCCATGTCCTTGCGTACTCCCACAAGTCTGCTGATCGCCCGCTCCCGCCATCACCGGGTGACCGCGATCCGGTGTCCCGACGCGATCCGACGGTTGGTGGAATCCCTGGACGGTCGAACGGGCGTGGACGCCCTGGCAGAAGCCAGCCGACTTTCGGTTCCACAAGTGGAGCGGCTGCTCGATCAGTTGAAAGAAATCGGAGCGATTTGCTAAGAAGACCGGCCTGTCAGGAGGAAGGGGGAACGCCGGCTGAATCTGCGGGAGGATGCCAGCTCTCCGCCAGGGAACGCAGGACTTCGGCGTCCTCCACTTGCCGAAAATCGAGATAATGTTGGCCCACGGCGTAAAAGGGATAGGGCGAGGCGAGAACCACGCAATCATCGACTTGGCGGCGGATTTTCTGCACCGTGTCGGAAGGAGCAACCGGCAGCGCGGCAACCAGCCGCCCCACTTGGCTGGCCCGCAGCGCTTTGACCGACGCCAGGTAGGTTGCGCCGGTGGCCACCCCATCGTCGACCAAAATGACCGTCCTTCCGGCCAAGGGAGGAAGGCTCCGCCCGCCCCGGTAGAGGGCCCGCCGGCGGGCAATCTCCTCCTGCTCCTCGTGGTAACCCGGCTGTCCTTGCGGAGCCAGGGACGGACAGGCCGCCAACAACTCTTCGTTGATGTGGAGGAAGCCCGTTTCGCTCATGGCGCCGATGGCCAGTTCGGGGTTGTCCAGAGCACCGATTTTCCTGGTGATGAGGACATCCAGGGGCAAGTGAAGCATCAGGCTCATCTCCCGCCCCACGACGACCCCGCCACGCGGGATCGCTAGAATCAATCCGCCCGGACAATCCGTATAGGATCGCAGCGCAGCGCCCAGCTTTTGCCCCGCCTCAACTCGATCGCTGAACATTCCCTCCCCACAGAGAGCATGGCTTGACGCCTTTCCATTGGCTTGATAGGCTTGGCCCTGTTTCCACTATCCCAATGATTAGATCGATGATTTACCCATTGACCGGCCTGAGACGCTGGCGTAGCTCAATCGGCAGAGCAGCGGTTTTGTAAACCGCCGGTTGGAGGTTCGATTCCTCTCGCCAGCTCCATCCCCAGCTTGCTGAAACCGCACGCCTCTCCTATGATGTGATGGCGTGCGGAGAAACACATCCAGTGTCCGAAATCCTTCTGATCTTTCAACCTCCAAATCAAACCTCCAACCGGGGGGTTCCGAAGGGGGTGTGCCCGCCAGCACGGGATCCACTACCATTGTCTGTGACAAGCGGGACCGAACTAGGATGTAGCCGGGCCGACGGGGTGAGTTTTGACCAGCCGGCCGAGGCGCACCTGTTCTTCCGGCCGCACCCGAATAAACTCCAGGCCGAACCGTCCGTTGAGTGCCCACCGAACCGACGCCAAATCCACCGACATGGGGGAATAGTGATCCGGAATGAGAATGCGGAGAGTCAACGAGACGCCAACGGGCAAAGGAGT
>JBFFYZ010000019.1:0-12176 GCA_041568895.1 Nitrospiraceae bacterium | reverse complement strand
GCCTCCACCCCTTTCAGGACGTTGGGGGAGTTGCCGCTGGTACTGATGGCAATGGCGACGTCGCCCTTCTGCCCGTGGGCCCGGACCTGGCGGGCAAAAATCTCGGCGTATTCGTAATCATTGGCGATGCAGGTCAGGGCCGCCATGTCGGTGGCCAGGGCGATGGCCGGAAGGGGCGTGCGGTCTCGATGGTAGCGGCCTACGAATTCCGCGGCGATGTGAGACGCATCGGTGGCGCTGCCGCCGTTTCCGAACAGGAGTACCTTGCGGCCTTCCCGGAATGCCCCGCCAATGAGCTGCGCTACCTGGGCGATCCGCTCGGCATACTCCTGGACAAACCGCCGTTTGACCTCGGCGCTGTCTTCAAACGCCTTGATGACGCGCTCTTTCATGGAGCGGAATTGTAGGCTAGGGCTGGAGATCTGTCAAACGACTCGGGCTAGTCTCCGCGGCCAACGTCCTCCTGGAAGGCGCCGGCCTTGCAGAGTTCAGGTCTGACGTTTTGGGGTCTCAGGGGGTGTGCCCGGCCGACGAGCGATCACGTTCATGGCCAGCGCGATCATGGATCCGATGTCGGAAACGCTGGCCGGCAGAACCAGCGTGTTGCTGGTCTTCGCCAGTTCGCCGAATTCGCTGATGTACTGTTCCGCCACCCGCAGCTGCACCGCTTCGTATCCTCCTTGGACCTGGGTCGACTCGGCGACCTTCCGGATGCCCTCGGCGGTCGCACTGGCAATGGCGAGGATCGCCGCGGCCGCGCCTTCCGCCTCGTTGATCTGCTGCTGCTTCTTCGCTTCCGATTCCTTGATGACTTTTTGCTTTTCTCCCTCGGCCTGATTGATGGCCGAATCGCGCACGCCCTCGGATTGCAGGACCACCGCGCGTTTTTCCCGTTCCGCGCGCATCTGCTTTTCCATGGCCTCCAGGACATCTTGGGGAGGAGAAATATTTCGGATTTCGTAGCGGAGCACCTTGATGCCCCATGGATCGGAGGCCTTATCCAATTCATTGACGATCTGCAGGTTCACATGGGTCCGCTCTTCGAAGGTCCGGTCCAGTTCGATTTTTCCGATTTCGCTGCGAAGGGTGGTCTGCGCCAATTGGATGATGCCGAATTTATAATCCGAAATCCCGTAGGATGCGCGCTCGGGATCGAGGACCTTGAGATAGAGCACCCCGTCCACCCCGACCTGGACGTTGTCCCGGGTGATGCAGATTTGCTCGGGAATATCGATCGCGTTTTCCTTGAGGGAGTGCCTGTATCGGATCACATCGAGAAAAGGAAACAGGAGATGAAACCCGGCCCCCAGGGTGGAAGAGTACTTGCCCAAACGCTCCACCACATAGGCGCTTTGCTGGGGAACGACGACTGTCGTTTTGGCGATCACGATAATGACAAGAATCGCCAGGATAACTACGACGATCATGCCGCCTGGAATTGCGATCCCTTCCATCTTGGATCCCCCTTAATCTATTCTGGCGTGACCCAGAGCGTCAGGCCTTTCACCTTTTCCACTCGGCATCGCTGGCCTTTCGTCAGCGGAGACTGGTGGGCGTTGAGTACGGTCCAGGAAGAGCCGCGCAATTCCCCCTTGCCGCTCCCCCCCGGGGGCAGGTCTTCGAGAAGAATGGCGACTTCGCCGATGATCGCGTCGATCTCGCCACCCTCCCGGTCGCGGGATTTGATGCGGGCCATGAGGGAGCCTCGAAAGAAAAACACGAAGCTCACGGCACAAGCGGAAAACAGGACCCAGTGAACCCACAGCGGCTCCTCCAATCCCAGCCCCGCAACGGCGCCGACGGCCAAGGCGGCGAGACCGAGAAAAAGTAGATAGAAATCGGCAGGCACCACCATCTCCCCGATGAGCAGGAGGACACCCAGCAGGATCCAATACCACCACAGCATCAGGGGACCTCCCATCATGACCTGGAGCAGTCGGCCCACGGGCTCTGTTCGGAAGCCGAATCTCCTCGTGCGGAGCGGAGGGGACCAGGGAGACGAATAGGAAAGAATGCGGATATGAAAGTGGCGTTAGTCTAGCGGGACCCTCGGAAGGCGTCAAGCGCGCAGGATGGTTGGGACCCCGCACGCCGAGCAGCTCGATTGATCGAGTGAGATCGCCATGTTATAGTCCGCGGGGCATGAGCGCGGACAGCCCCACCAAGGCCCTCTTGATCGCCGTCTCCGATGACGCTCCGGCCGCGGTCTTTTCCATCAATCGGCTTCAACCGGAACTGCTCTGCTTTTTCGTCTCCGAGTCAGCCAAAGGGCTGATTGACAGCGCCATCCAACCACAGCTCGCGAAACTTCCCCGTCTCTGGGACTCGATCATCACCCCGGACCCGCATAATTTCATGGTCTCGTATCAGGCCTTGGCCCGGACCTTGCCCGAGATGCTCCGGACCTGGGAGGTGCAATCCGGAGAACTCGTCATGGACCTGACGGGCACGACGCCGGCCATGGCGGCGGCCATGGCGCTGGGCGGCGTCAGTTTTACCTCCCGGGTCGTGACGATGGGAAAAGCCGGCGCCCCCGGCCCACCACAAGGCGCCAAAAGTGAAGCGGTGATCGTGGAGGGCCACGAGCGCCTGTGGCTTCAGGGGAATCCCTGGGATGAAGCGGACGCCCTCACTCGCCGGGAAGGATGCGAACTGTTCAACCGGGGCGACTTCGGGCCCGCCTCCTCCCTGTTCAAACAACTTGAGTCGCGGGTCAGTGGAGGCCAAAAGCCGCTCTACCGTGCCTTGGCCGATCTGGCGGAAGGCTATGATTGGTGGGAACGGTTTCAGTATCGTGCCGCCTGGGACAAGCTGAAGACCGCCCACAAGGCCCTCGACATGGCGTCCCTCTGGGGAGGGCCGCCTGGGATGAAAGGGATGCTCCCCCCCATCAAGCAGAATGCCGGCTTTCTCGAGAAGCTGGTATTGGATCCGCAGGAAGTGAAGGAAGCGGTGGCCCTTGATCTCCTGGCCCATGCGCGACGCCGCGCTCACGTGGATCATCACTATGAAGCCGCCATGGCCACCCTGTTACGGGCCTTGGAGGCCTGTGCGCAGTGGAAGTTGTTCAAGCACCACCGCATCAAGACATGGGATGTCCGCCCGGAGCAGCTTCCGCAGGCAATGCGCGAGACCTGCCAGACGTGCTACCTCGATGACGTGGACGGGAAATACAAGCTGCCGCTCCAAAGCCAGTTCCGCGCCCTCGCCGGGCTCGGGGATCAAATGGGCCAGGCCTACCTCGCTCAATGGACCAAGATGAAGCCGCTCTTGGATGCCGCCAGCCAGGGAATCCTTGGGCATGGATTCGAGCCCGTGAAGGCCGAGCGATTCCAACAGCTCCTCGAAATCGTCTTCAAAGTCACGGAGGTTGCGGACAGCTCGCTGCCCAGGTTCCCGACGCTCGTTCTTTAAACACGAATGATGAATGCTGAATGATGAATTAGATAGTTGAGTAGAGGGTTTTTCCGTTCATCGTTCAGCCTTCATCAATCATCGATCAGCGCTCGTCCTGATGGACATTCGTATCTATTATGAGGACACGGACTGTGGCGGGGTGGTGTACTATGCCAACTACCTGAAATATTTTGAGCGGGCTCGTACCCAGTATTTGGAGGACTGCGGGCTGTCGGTGGTCGGATTGCTGAAGGAGGGGGTGCAGTTTCTGGTCGTCCATGCGGACCTGGACTACCGTTCGCCCGCCCGGCTGGGAGATACGCTGACCCTCGACACGACCTTGGTTCGCAGCGGAAACGCCAGTCTGACGTTCGGTCACGTGGTTCGCGAACGTCTGTCCCAACGGGTGGTCGTGGAGGGTTCGGCGATCCTCGTGACCGTGGATAAGCAGGGAAAAGTCAGGCGGTTGCCCCCGTCACTCGTGGAGACCCTGTCGGTGCAGCCCGCTCCGGGGCCACCCCGCCAGGTCCCGCCTCGAAAAGGAAAATCGCGCTCACGGCGGCAAGCGTAAATTCCTGGCGGTCGGCGGGACGGTCGGGAGGACGGTCGCAAAGACGGTCGCAAAGACGGTCGGATGTTCAGTCGGAGGCACTCTGGTGGAAAAGCTGGGAACCTGGTTGGCGATAGCGGGCGTGGCAATCGGTTTCGTCGTGTTGGCGTGGCTCCTGTTTGCCGAAGGGCCTCAGGGGCCCAAAGACAAGAAAAAGAAATAGGCCCTGTCGGAGATCGCTGCGAGGGTGGCGGAAGATGGGGCTCGGGAATTCGAGGGAAGACCGGAAGGAGAAAAAAGAGGCCCGCTCCTGTGGTGAGGATGATACGGAGCTGGGAGCTTATTGGGCCAGGACCGGACGTCCCTCACCGTGACGCCCCGCACCTTCGAATGTTGGGCCGAAGCCGTTATCGGTCGTGCCTACTGGCACCGAGCTGAAGGTGCGCACCTTCGGTTCTGGACTCTGCTCGCCGACTCACCACCCTCGGGTTCCCCTACAAGAGCGGGCCACCCTTGTCCGGTGGAGTCATGTTGGTCTCGCTCACCTTCCTTCCTAGGGGAATGGCCCCTCAAAACTTAGCATGCTCCCGCTCTTCGGATGAGTCAAGGGGATTCCTAGCCCATCCTGGGGAAATTTTCCCAGCATAGTTCGTGCCAAACCGAAAAGGGGCCTTCAGTCGGTTGACAAAGCGGAAAAGCCCGTGCTGAAATGAACCAATTTTCTTGTGGGGCCTCCGGATCGGGTATCCCCACCAATCGTAAGACCTCAATTTTCAAAGGAAGGCGGTTCATCATGGATATGTTCGGAAAAGTCGGCCTGGTTGAGATCCCGGTGCTCATCGCTCCGGATCAGAAGGCCTGGCTGGATAAAATGATTAAGGAAGGGAAAATCGCGATCCCGCCGGGAGGAACCCTGGAAAAAGGCTCTCTCATCTCGATGTTTATCCGCATGCTGATTCACAACGCCATGGAGGAGCAAAAACGGCAAGAGGCGTTGGAAATGGATGACGAGGACGAGGAGTAAGCGAGGATCCGAGAGGGTTGCGATCGGTTACAGGTTCTTGAGCGCCGCCCGGGCGCTGCGCACGGTGTGGTCGATATCCGCCGCGGTGTGAACGGTAGAGAGGAACGCTGCCTCAAACTGAGAAGGTGCCAGGTAGACGCCGTTCTCGAGCATCCGGTGAAAAAAGGTCGCGTAGGCCTGCGTGTCCGATCGCTTGGCTGACGCGTAGTCCACCACCGGGCCCGTCGTAAAGAACGCTCCCAACATCGAGCCCACGCGGGTGAGGGTCAAGGGCACCTTGGCCTGGTCCGCGGCTGCTTTGAGGCCTTTGGCCAGGGCCGCTGCCCGCTCGTCCAGTTTCTTGTACACACCCGGCGTGCCCAGACGGGTCAAGGTCTCGATTCCCGCGGTCACGGCCAGCGGATTGCCCGAGAGCGTGCCGGCCTGATAGACCGGCCCGGCAGGGGCCACCAGGTCCATGAGGTCACGCCGCCCGCCGTAGGCGCCGACCGGCAACCCGCCCCCGATGATTTTCCCCAAACAGGTGAGATCCGGCGTGACCCCGTAGAGGGCCTGGGCGCCGCCATAGTGCACCCGGAAGCCGGTGATCACTTCGTCGAAGATCAACAGGAGGCCGTGCGCGCGGGTCAGTTCCCGAAGGACCGGAAGAAACTCAGGGGACGGCGGCACCACGCCCATGTTTCCGGCCACCGGCTCCACGATGATGCACGCCAGGTCGCGGGCATGGGTCTCGACCAGGCGTCGGACCGTCGCGAGATCATTATACGGCGCGGTGACGGTATGCCGCGTGAAGTCAGCCGGCACACCGGGACAGTCAGGGAGGCCGAGCGTGGCGAGGCCCGAGCCTGCTTTCGCGAGGAGATAGTCGCTGTGGCCGTGGTAGCAGCCTTCGAACTTGAGGACCCCGTCCCGTTTTGTGAAGGCGCGAGCCACGCGAATCGCGCTCATCACCGCCTCCGTGCCGGAACTGACAAGCCGGACGGCCTCGATGGAAGGGACTGCCTTCGTGATCAGCTTGGCCAGACGGACTTCCAGCTCGGTCGGCGCCCCATAACTCGTTCCTCGGGCCGCCGCGCGGGCGATCGCCTTTACGATCGGTGCCGGAGCGTGGCCCAGGATCATGGGGCCCCAGGACAAGACGTAGTCGAGGTAGCTGTTCCCGTCCGCATCGTACAGGCGGGCGCCCTTGGCGCGGCTGATGAACAGGGGGTGTCCGCCCACGGAACGGAAGGCGCGCACCGGGCTGTTGACGCCTCCGGGGATGTAGCCCTGCGCCTCGGCGAACAGTTTTTTCGATGCGGAAGTTTTCAAGGCCATCGTGAATTCCGCGAAAAACGCGGCGCAATCTAGCACGCAGCCCTCGACGAAATCAATTGAGGCGACCACGCACGCCTGTGAGGGAGGCAGACCGGCCGGCCCCCGTTCCCGATGTGGGTCCTCGGGGAGCGGTGAAGGATAAAGCGCGCTGAATTGCGGCCTTGCGGGTCCTTTGTTAGAATGGCTGAGACTGGAAATGACTCGCCTATACAAGGGAAGTTCCTGTCCCTCGCCGGGCAAGGTCTTCGATGAAAGGATGATGGAAAGATGAGGAAGGCGAAAATCGTCTGCACCATCGGTCCGGCGACCGATTCAGCGGCGCTTCTCGAGCGCTTGATCGAGGCGGGGATGGATGCCGCCCGGCTCAATTTCTCCCACGGCTCGCACGACTCCCACGGCCGCGCGATCAAGGCCATCCGGGATGCCGCCGATCGCCAGCACGCCGCGGTCGCGATCATCCTGGACCTGCAAGGGCCACGGATCCGCGTGGGCCCCCTGCCTGGGGGCGGGATCGAGGTGGAAAACGACCAACAGTTGCGCCTGCAAGTAGGGCCTCTCCCCGGGGAAATCCCGGACACCGTCACGATCCCGGTGACCTATGCGAATTTAACCCGGGATGTGAAGGCCGGGGCCAGGATTTTGATCGACGACGGCTCCATCGAATTGGTGGCCAAGGATGTGGCAGAGGGCTGGGTGGAGTGCACCGTGGTTACCGGCGGCCGGATCGGCTCGAACAAGGGGATCAATCTCCCCGGCACATCCATCAGCGCGCACACCCTGACGGACAAGGACCGGGAGGACATCCGGTTCGGAATCGCTCAGGGCGTGGACTACCTGGCGCTCTCCTTTGTGCGGGGGCCGGAAGACGTGGCCCAGGCGAAACAGCTCGTCGCCGAGTTCGGCGGCGATGTGCCCCTGATCGCCAAGATCGAGCGCCCCGAAGCGGTCTCCGCGCTGGACGGGTTGCTGGAGGAGGCCGACGGCATCATGATCGCCCGGGGCGATCTCGGCGTCGAAATGGGACCCGAGGCAGTTCCCATTCTCCAAAAAAAAATCATCCAGGAAGCGAATCGCCGCCGCCGTCTGGTGATTACCGCGACCCAGATGCTCGAGTCCATGACCCAGAACCGGCGCCCCACCAGGGCGGAGGCCTCGGATGTCGCCAACGCGGTGTTCGATGGCACGGACGCCGTGATGCTCTCCGCGGAAACCGCCGTCGGAAAGTATCCCGTGGAGGTCGTGCGGGTCATGGATCGGATTATCCGAGCCGCGGAGGACGGAACCGAGCCGGGCGTGCTTCGGCGAGCGGAGCCTCGCCGCATGCCCGTGGCCTTCCCGGAGGCCATCTGCGCCGCCGCCTCGGCGGCCGCGGCGGCGACCCAGGCCAGTTCGATCATCACCTTTACCGAGTCCGGCGCGACCGCTATGTTGCTCGCCAAGCAACGGCCCGGGGCCCCCATCATCGCCTTTACGCCGTTTGAGCCGGTGCGGCAGCGCATGGCGCTCTATTGGGGAATCATCCCCCGCACCATGCCGCCGATCGTGCAAACCGATGACCGGGTGCGGGAAGCGGAGCGTCGAATCAAGACGGAGGGGCTCGCGTCAGCCGGGCAGCGGGTGGTCTTTCTCTCGGGCACGCAGGTGGGCCAGCGTGGTGGGACCAATTTCATCAAGCTTCATGAAGTCGGCTGAGCAGGCGGTCCATTTCAATTGACGAAGGGAACAGTGCAGGGATGGGAGAAAAATTTTCTGGGCGAAGGTTCAGGACCCCGTCCCGGCTTTTTCGTCCGGTGACGCTGGTCCTCATGCTCCTCACTATGCTGGTCCTTCCCAGCGGGGGGGCGGCCATCACCGGAGATTTGAAACATGATCCGGCCGACGTGGTGAAAAAGTTCGTCTCGCTGGATGCCAAAGGCGCCCGTCTGGACGCCATGACCTGGGAGGCCCTGAAACCCTACATCAATTGGAAGCAAGAACCGGTGTGGGGCCACCTGTTGGTGATTGAAGGGTACGAGGTCGTGGACGACGTCAAGCAATGGAAGATTGTCAGTGACGTGGAAGCCGTCATCCCGGTGAAGTTTCGGGTTCTGGGCGCCATGTACTGGGATACGGCGGGATTCTTGCCGGAGCCCAAGCTGGAGGAGGTGGGGTTTCGAATCAAGGCGGTGGGCGATCGCTGGCGGATTATCGACCCGATCATGCCTCCCCATGTGGGTCAGAAGCGGTTGCTCAATTTTGTGCGGCAAGCCATCTTGGACGAGCAGGACCAGGGCCGACTCGCCCGGCTGACGACGCTTCGGGATCAACTGAGGAATGCGCAGTGACCCGAGCCGGCACCTCTCCAAAGACTCCCGTTGATCTGCTGATCTTTGATCTGGACGGCACCCTGATCGAGTCCAAGTGGGACATCGCCACTTCCGTCAACCTGACTCTCGCCGATCTCCAACTCCCGACCCGGAGCCAGGAAGAGATTTTCGGGTTCGTCGGCGACGGCGTGAAGCGCCTCCTCCGCCGGGCGGTAGGAGAAGAAAACGAGGCCCGGTTTCAGGAGGCGTTGCGCGTCTTCCGCGGCCATTATCTCGCCCATTGCCTGGACCGGACGCGATTTTATCCCGGGATCGAGAAAACCCTCGTCCATTTTTCAGGCAAGCGCAAGGCGGTGGCCACCAACAAATCGCTCGAGTATACGACCAAAATCCTGGAAGGGGTGGGAGCCCATCACTTCGCCTATGTCGTGGGTGGAGACGACGGGTTCGGCTTGAAGCCGGATCCGGGGATGATTGTGAAGGTGATCGAGGTATTGGGGATGAGCAAGGACCGGACGGTGCTGGTCGGCGACAGCACGAATGATATCAACGGGGGACACAACGCCGGCATTCGGGTCTGCGCGGTCGGCTATGGAATGGGCGACCGAGAAAAAATGGCGGCCTGCCAACCGGATTGGTTCATCGAACAACCAGAGGAGCTGATGGATCTATTTCTATGAGAACGCATCGACTCTGTTTGAACGTATCCAGGCGAATGGTGGTGGGCGTTAGTCTTGTGGTCTGCCTGGTGGCCGCGACGGCCGGCCTCGGGTGGGCCAACGGCTTGGAGAACCGGGTCATCGAGCGCAAGCTGGCCAACGGCCTGACGGTCCTCCTCGTTGAGCGACACCAGGCTCCGATCCTGTCCATCAATATGACGTTCGGAGTGGGCGGAATCAACGAGCAAACGGGTCGGACCGGCGTCGCCCATTTGTACGAGCACATGGCGTTCAAGGGGACCAGGACGATCGGCACGCTGGACTTTGTCCGGGAACAGCCTTTGCTGGAAAGACTGGAGCGCCTCAACGCCACCATCGTGAGCCTCGAGCATCAGATCGCAGAGGAGCGCCTCCGGCTTCAGGCCCGGGACGGATCTTCACCGTCATTGCCGGTCCTGACCCAGTTGGAACAGGACCTCGCCCAGGCCCAGCAGGCCTTCAAAGACGCGCAGAGCCAGGCGGCCGACTTGGTACGGACCAACGAGATGCCTCAGCTGTACCAGCGCCACGGTGCCGTGGGATTGAACGCCTCCACGAGCAAGGATGTCACCCGGTACGTGGTGAGTTTGCCGGCCAACCGCCTGCCCCTCTGGGCCGCGATCGAGGCAGACCGCATGGCGCATCCCATCCTCCGCGAATTCTTCAAGGAGCGGGCGGTGGTCATGGAGGAACGCCGGCTCCGGACGGACGACAATCCCCACGGACTCCTCTACGAGGCGTTCACGGCGGCTGCGTTTCAAGCTCATCCGTACAAGTTCCCGACCATCGGCTGGGCCTCCGACATCCTGAACCTCACCCCGGAAGACACCAGGGAATTCTTCCACACCTATTATGGTCCGGCCAATGCCGTGGTGGCCATCGTGGGCGACATCAACGCGGAGGAAGTCTTTCAACTGGTGGAGCGCCACTTCGGCGGCATTCCGAGAAATGGAGCCCCCCCGCGGGTGGTCACGGAGGAGCCGCTGCAGCGCGGCGAGCGGAGGCTGGAGGTGGAATTTGACGCGGAGCCGGTTCTCCTGATCGGATATCACAAACCGGGCATCGGCCATCCGGACGATTTCGTGTTCGACGCGATCGATTCAATCCTGTCGGAAGGGGTGACTTCCCGACTGTATCGAAACCTCGTCAGGGAAAAGCGGGTGGCCGCATCGGTGGGTACGAGCGCGAGTTATCCCGGGGCTCAGGCCGCCAACCTGTTCGTGATCAGCGCGGTGCCGTTGGCTCCCCAGACGACCCAGGAAGTCGAGGCGGCCATCTATGAGGAGATCGACAAGCTGAAGACCGAGCCGGTGTCGAAGGAGGAACTGGAAAAGGTCCTGAACAATTTAGACGCCGATTTAGTCCGCTCCCTGCGGTCCAACAGCGGGCTGGCTTCTCAGTTGACCTATTTCCATACGATTGCCGGGGACTGGCGGTATATCCTCCAGGCCAGGGACCGCATCGCGGCTGTCACGCCGGCGGATATCCAACGGGTGGCTCGGCAGTATCTCGTCCAATCCAACCGGACTGTGGCGAATCTCGTCAAGCCGAGGACCAATGGGGAGGCCACGGGAGGACCCAGTGCACCCTCTGTCCGGCCGAAGGGGGGCACCCCATGATGCGGAAGGAAGGCAGAGGAAAAAGAATGGTGACGTCCCGAGGCCTGATATGGATGGCCCTGCTGATGCTTGTCTGGACCTGGAACGGACTCGGCTGCGCCCCCCTGCCGGCGCAGCCCGCTTCGGCAGATCCGCGGACCATGCGCTTCGAGGCCGTCAAGATCCACCCGCCCGAACCGGAGCGCCTGGTTCTCGAAAACGGGATGGTGGTTTATCTGTTGGAAGATCACGAACTTCCGCTCGTCAACGTTACCGCGACCATCCAAACGGGTGCCTGGATGGATCCCTTGGACAAGGTTGGGTTGGCCGGACTCATGGGTGCCACGATGCGGACCGGTGGAACCACACGAATGACCGCCGACCAGGTGGACGAGGAGCTGGATCGTTTGGCCGCGGTTATCTCGGTCGGCGTCGGGGTGGAGTCGGGGTCAGCCATGCTGGACGTCCTGAAAAAGGACCTGGATCGGGGCTTGGAGCTTTTCAGGGATATCCTCATGACGCCCGCCTTCGAGTCCGGAAGAGTTGAGCTGGCGAAGCTTCAGGCCATCGAAGGGATCCGGCGCCGGCAGGATCAGCCGGGGGCCATCGCCGGCCGGGAGTTCGCCAAAGTCCTGTATGGGCCTTCCCATCCGTATGCGCGGGAAAGTTCCGTCGAGTCCGTGTCCCGAATTACCCGCGAGGACTTGGCGGCCATCCACGCCAGGACGGTGCATCCCAACGGCATCATCCTGGGGGTGACGGGGGACTTCACAAAAACCGAGTTGTTGGCCAAGCTGCGTCATGTCTTTGGATCGTGGAAGCCGGGGACGGTTCAACCGATCGTCTTGCCGGCTGTTGAAGAGGCAGTGGGGCAGAACGGAAAAGCCATGAAGGCGGGGAAAATATCGGTTCGGCTCGTCGAGAAGGTCACGACGCAAACGCACCTCCGGGTGGGGCACCTGTCCTTGAAAGAAAACGACCCCGACTATCCGGCGCTGTCCCTGCTGAACGACATCCTGGGGGGCGGATCGTTTCGCAGCCGCCTTTTCAAGGACATTCGAAGCCGGGAAGGGTGGGCCTACTCGGTCGGGAGCCGTCTCCGTGTCGGCGTGCGTGAGCCGGGCGTCTGGTACATGAGCGCGGAGACCAAACTGGCCTCCACCCGGGACGTGATCGACCGCTTGGTGGCTAACATGGAACGCTTGCGGGAGCAGCCGGTGACGGATGAAGAATTGGAAGAGGCGAAGGAAGCGTTCGTCAATTCCTTCGTCTTCTCGTTCTCCAGTC
>JBFFYZ010000018.1:0-12301 GCA_041568895.1 Nitrospiraceae bacterium | reverse complement strand
CACCAAACAGGTTGCCGCACGGCTGCTGGAGGTCCGGCGCTCCGCCGTCGAAGGTGGCGTTGCCCGGCGCGATCATGAGGACGAAGCTTTTGCAGCAGGGCACGAACTGGCTGGTGCTGGTGAACCAGAAGGCGTCCCCCTGCACGCCGGTCGCCGAGGTATAGCCGACCGCCGATTGCCCGCTGTTTGCATAGCAAGGACCCTGCGACTTGCGGAAATAACAGAGCCCTTCGTAGAGGGCTTCGGACAGCGGGGACTTTTCCTGGATGTGCTGGTTCCGGATTTTGGTGATGCTGGAGGCATTGAAGGACTCGTCGAACAGGAAGTTCATTTTCCCGCCCTGCCCGCTTAGCGCGTTCACGAACATGACGGCCACGCGCATGTTGTCCGTCCGCATCGTCTGGAACAGGCCCAAAGACCGCTCCCGCTTGTAGCAGACCCGCCAGCCGGCATAGCCCGTCTGGCCGACGTTGCAATGGTCGTTATGGTTCCCGGTGCCGGAGGGCACGTCCGGTTCGCTGTTTAAGTCCACCTTCAGGTTGTACTTGTTGGCGGCGGCCGTGTCGAACGGGTCCGGCGTGCTGTTGTCGTTCACGTAGAGCGTCCCCTCACCGGATCCAAACCACCGCCCTGGCTCTGCGTTTCCGCCGCCCAGTTTGGGAATGCTGGGGTTGGGAAGCAAGGTGGGCACCCGGCCGACGAGCGTCGTATCCGGGACGAACTTGACGTACCGCCAGCAGGAGTTGGTGTTGTTCGAGCAGGTCTTGTTGGTGCCGTTTTCCCCGGTCACGCCCTCGCTGGCCAGGCTGTTGGCGGTCCCGTCCACGTTGGCCGAGGCGGGCAAGGACGTCCCGCCGACGAGGGCCTGGTAGGCCACGTCCTTCTTCCGCACGCCCATCCAGTTCAGAAAGTTGCCGTCCCAGTGGGTCGCCATGCAGACCGCGCTGACGGAGGCCTTGACCGAGCCATAAACAAAATCATTGGACGAAGTCCCGTAGCAGCGGAGCGGGTCAAAGATCCCGAAATAGGATTTGGTGGGATCGAACTTGTCCGCGGGGTTCAAGGTGGTGGCCGCGGCGATGCTCGCCCCGGCCTCGTCCACCGCCACCAGGCTGGGTCCGGACGAGGGGCTGAACGTGACGTTCGAGGCGTACTTGCTGTCCGTGGCCGTGGCGGCCTTGAAGGAAATCGGATAGGTGTGTCCCGGTCCGGAATAGGCGGCCGGGATCGTGTTGTTCCCGAGGTCCACGAGGAACAGGATGTTCGGCGGCACCACCTGGCTGAGGAACACCGGATAGGAGGTGTAATCCGCCAGCACTTGGCCCTGGGCCAACGGCGCCGGCGTCACTCCCATCGCCAACAGACCGACCAAGCCGACCCGGGCCACCGTGGGGCCAAGGCGCGTACTCATCCAAGTCCCGAACAGGGTCCAAAGCTGGTTCATCGGTGTCATGGTCTGTTCCCTCCCCCTTCTTGCGTCCGTACGTCCAGGTTCAGTATTCGCGTTCAAGCTCGTCGTTTCCATCCTGCTGTCGGTACCCATTGCTCCCAGACTCCTTAAATCTTCCGCTGGCAGGTTTCGCCGGTCGTCGTACAGGCATAGATGGCGCTGACCCGCCCTCTGGTGTTCGTCACGGGATTGATGGAGGAACAATCCACGCGATACATGATGTCCACGCCGCCGCCGGAGGCCCCGCCCGCGGTTCCTTCGTACCCTCCGGCAAACTGCAGCGAGCCGCCGGCCTTGGGCAGGGCGTAGAGCCGGTCGATGTCCCCGTTCACCGTGAACCCATTGATCGTCATGACCGTATTCGGGGCGACATCCGGGTTGTCGGCATTGTTGTCGGACTGTCCCATGATCTCCGCCTGTAACGTCGCGGAATTCGACAGAGGCACCGGCCCGGCCGGGGTGGCATTGCTCAAATAGGTCGCCGGCAAGGCTCCGTTGTCGATGGTGCCCTGGATGATCTTGATCCCCGCGTCCAGGCAGGCCTCCGCAGCACCCTTGGCAGCCTCGGCGGTGCGTCCATACCCGGCCAGGCGGTTCTCCAATCCCGTCACCGTAATCGCCATAATGCCAATGATCGTCATCACCACCAGCAGGAGGAGAATGGTCAGGAGGGCGACGCCCTTTTGATTCGCGGCGGTGACGCCCGCCGCAGCTTGGCGAGGCCCGTCGCCTTCCGTCTCACTCGCGATGAGTGGATGCTCCATGATTAGAGTCCTAAATTTCTGACCTGGACGGTCTTGGTCACCAGCCGCCGCCGCATCTGCGAATAGGTCTGTGCGTTATAGCCGGCATCGGCGGTCGGATTGTGATCCTCCAATTGCGCAGGAGACGTGCTCCTCCAGCTCGGATCGCTGCGGTTTTGCCTGGCCACGATATTGATCCGCACCAATCGAATGGTGGGCGGCGTGACCGTGGTACCCAACCAGTTATTGTTCGAAATAAAATCGTCCCGATCAAAGGTGTTGGTCCCATTCTGGTCGTCCACGATCCCGTCCGGGTTCCCGGCGGTGGCGGCGGTACAGCCATCACAGGCATAGGCAAACTGAAGATCTTCGATGCCCTCCGCCAGAGGGACCATGCCAGGATCGTTGTTGACGTCGGCGACACCGAGGTTCCGGACCCCGCGCAAGAGGCAGGGGGCGTTGCCCGAGCATTTGGCGTTCGTGGTGCCGATGGCGTAGGTGATGCACCGCAACCAATACACCGTCGCGGCAGCAGGGAATTGGGCCGGGGCGATGATGCCCGGGCTGGCCAGCGTCAGCGTATCTCCCCCTATGGCGCTGACCGTCGCGGAAGCCGCTCCGTTCACCGAGACGATGGCGTTGACCGCAAAATCCGGCGTGAAGGGCGCAACCGTTCCGGCCGCCAGAACCAGGGTCGTCGTCGGCCCGCTCACCGGCCCATTCAGTGGCCCGAGGGTGGTGGGCACCACAATCCGTAAACTATCCGGGCCGGTATCGGCGCCGGCCACATTGTTATCCAGCGGCATCAACGCGTTGGTGCAATCGCCAATCGCCCCGTTAAATCCGAACCCGGCCAACTGGATGTCCCGGGAGACCAACTCCATGGCGATCCGGGCGTTCTGCTGCATTTGGGCAGTCTGGTCGTTCACGTTGGAGGCTTTCTCCGTACTGGTCATAACCGTGTACCCAGCCCCGATCACAATCGTTGAGATGACGAGGCCCATCATGAGTTCCACCAGCGTGACCCCGCGTTCTCCCCAACAAGAGGCCCGCTTCCGGTAGAGGGACAGCAGACTATCCTTCTTGACTCTCACCATGATCGCTTTTCTTCCTTCCAGGTCTTGCCGTTCCATGCCCACGTCGCTTGAACATTCTGTTGAACCCAAGTCATCCAGGGCCCTACCCCTCGCCACCACTCTCTATATGCTCTTTATGGAGGCGCAATGATGGTCCCCAACACCAGGGTCCTCGTCCGCGACTTCTTCGTCCCTTGCTGACGAGCATCCCACCTAATCTGCACCGTCACCTGGCTCTGGTTAAGAGTCGCCGGACCGGTTGCCACCACGGTGATCGTTCCCTGCACGTTCTGGAGCCCGGCCGCAGTTAAACGAGCCAGCCATTGATCATAGTCCCCCCGAGCCATAGGTTGGGAGGTTGGGGGCTTTGTGGCGACATTCAAGGTGTCGATCCCGTTATAGGCTGCGACGTTGGCGCCGTTAAACCGCATCCGCTCGACCATATCACCCGCCAAATTGGTAATCAGGCTCAATTCGTTCGCATCAACGTTCCGGCTGAGGGCCATTTCCTGCATGGCCGCGATGGCTAACAGGCCTACCGCAAGGACCAAGATTGCAGCCATCCCCTCGATTATCGTGAAACCGCCTTGTCTTTGGCTGCCCCAAACCATTTTTGTGGTCTGCGTCTTTGAATTTGCAACACTACTTACGAACAAATCGATGGGCACCAACGCGCCTTCCCTCCGGGGGTTACTTGGACTTGGTGCCTCAATCCAAAACTGTTCGTTAACGTAATCGTTTGGGTCGCCGTACCGGCCCCGGTCAGCAACCCCAAGGAGTTGTACCGGATTTGGGCCGCTCCGGCGACCGCGGTGACCTCGCGGGGCATCACCTGAGTGGGCAACACGCACCGGCCGGGATTGCCCAAGCAATCTGCCGAGGTGCTGGCCGGATTGGTAAAGGTCACGGTCACCCTGCCTGCCACCAGCGCCGGCGTCGCGGTCATGGTCGTATTTTGATTCATTGCGGCCATACGCGTTAAATTCAGGTTACTGTGAAGTTCCGTCGTCGCCTGTTTCAGTTTGTATCTCGCGCTCCAGGAGTTGTAATTCGGAACCGCTAGAAGCGCGGCCACCGAAATGATGACCACCACGACCATCAACTCCGGGAGAGTCATCCCCGCCTCACCCAGCCTTCTCCGGGTGTTTTTTCTGGTCCTATCAACAAAATCAAGGTATTCCACGGGTACCCTAATAGCAGCAAGCGCTATGCCGGGGCTTTCCCCGGCCTGCGCCGTTGCTCTAACCTATTGTTTTTTATACTTCCCTCGTCGCCTCGGCTCGTGATCTCACCTCAGTAAGCCTGTAAAAATGACCCAGCCGGACGACAATTTGTTGTTGCCTGGCCGGTCTTTTCCAGGTGAATTACCTAGGGTTTTGGCCGTTCTGTTCCGTCCTATGCCTTTTCCTGCCAGGTCCCAGGGGCGATAAACACGAGGGGCATGCCCTGGCTCAGGCCGTTCTGTAGATCGTAATTGTACCAGATCTCGAATGCTCCTTTATTTTCAACTGATTGGATGACTTTTTCATCAACTGAAAGGGCTCCGAACATACGGGGCTGCCCCTCAAACGTAAAGGTTCCCGTGCTGTAGATAACCCCCTGCAGATGGATCCCGGTCAACTGCACGGGGATCCGTTTCGCAAACGAGGAAGAGCCCTCGGGAGGCGGGCTCAACGCGGGAACCGACTGACCCGGTCCCTTGGGCTTGAAATGGATATGGGCGTGAATCACGAAGATCCCTTCCGCATAGTCGGTCTCCCACACCAGACCCCCTAAGTTTCCACCCGAAGGGGGTCGTTGATCAAGAGTATCCACAAAAACCAGCCCATGATGGTCTCCGACCGCCTGGGAACCGAAAACCGCCTCAGGGGTCTGTCCGAGGCCATGGCTCACCACTCCATTGCGATACAGTAGACCATCTCGCCCCAACAGGTAATAGGAGCCAAACAGCAAGGCTTGTTTTTTCATGACCTCATAGTCCCACCCTTGTTGCTGGAGGCCGGGAACGGGATCTTGCCGGGGAAAGAGGTTCGAAGGAACCGCCAGACCGCGGCTTCCGGACACTGGTCCCTGCGGGAGCATGAAAAGCGCTTCTCCGCCGACCCACAGGTCCAGCCACCGGTCCTCTTGAAAGGGCAGGTCGGCATAGGACTGCCCGGTCACCGGGGCCCAGTCGGTTTTTTGGGGCAGCTCGTTCGGACTGCCGAACCAGGCTTCCCCTTTGACCTTGATATCCCCCCAATGAACCCAGAGGGGAAGGGCGGTTGGCCGGCCGGGGACCCCGGTTCCGTCTCCGACCTGCACGCCGACTTTCAGCGAGGGAATGGACCGGGCCCCCAATTGCACCACCAGCGTCTTCATCAACTCACCCGAACCGCCTGTCGACCCCGGTCCGCCTTTCCCTGCCACCGCAGCCGTGATCTCCACCGAACAGAGTAACCCGGGTCGGGAGGGTCCATAGACCTTCAACCGGAGGATGCGACCCAAGGCTCTGAGGGATCGAAACCATCCGGCCTGGATATCGTTCAATAGGCGGTCGTCCTCCGGTCTGGTGGCGTCATAGAGCAGATCCGGCTGATCGGGGGTGCCTACAAACTGGGACCGCCCGGAGGAATCGAAAAAGGATGGGGTGCCATCCGGAAGGGTTTGGCGTTTTCCAAACAGGGACGAGGCGGACAGGGATGGACTGGAGGTAGGGTCGTGAAACCATTGGACCACCAAATCTGAGCCGGCCTCAGCGAGGTGATGAGCAACCAGCTCGTCTCTGATGGCGTCGGCGCTTTGGATTTCTTGGACCGCCAATTCCATCGAGACCGAACCCAGCAGGGACAGGATCACCGTGATCAATAACGCGCCCAGGAGGGCCGCGCCCTGTTGGCCTGGATCCAACCTCCTCCTTATCCGGTTTTCCTGCATGACCACCCCCATAGCCTGGCGGGCAACGATACGGTCTGGTTGCGGTCGGCTCTGTCCCTTTCCCCTCATCTCCCGCGAAGGCTCACCTCGTAGGTCAGCTGACGCGGGCCGTTTTCTACCTGTAGGGAAATGTGGATCCGATCGACCAGGGCCGGATCTGTGGTACGGGAGCCGTTTTCATCCAAGTACCGAACCTGACACGACGTGACCCCGCCGATCAGAGTACTGGCCCCGCCGTCCACTTGGCGCATCAGACTTCTTTTTCCCGTCTGATCCTTCCCCAGGTAGTACCGGACCTGATTCGAGACAAAGACGGCACTTCCAGCGGGAAAGGCCTGGCCCAGAGCTTCAGCGAGGGATAACCGTCCGTCCTGTCCGGTCCTGGCCAGACGCCCTTCGGCACATTGCTCCTCCCCGCAAACCCACACCCGTTTTCCTTTTGGCCAATTGGCCCCCCCAACCACGAACAGCTCACGCTGGTGAGCGGAGACCGCCTTGGTCAAGCTGGTGGAGTATCCGTCCAAATTGGCTAAAAATTCGATTGTCTGAGGGCCCGCTTGGAGGAGGGGTGCGGCAGTGGGAGGTCCGCCCGATCCGGCGAGGCGAAGTTCTGCCTCCAGAACTCGCATGCCGATCCGGACATCCTGTTGTCGGATCAGGCGTTCCTGCTGAGCCAACATCCGCCGCTGAAAGTGGTCCAAGGATTCCAATGACGCGGCCAGGACGATTGCACCGGCGGTCATCGCGATCATCAGCTCGGTGAGGCAGAGGCCTGAGGCGTTTTTGAAGATACCGGCCCAATTCATCATGATCCTCTATGGGAACAGTCAAAAAATCCTAACATTCCAAGGGTGCCGCCACACCGGCTGCGGGGCTGAGGCCGGTCGGCCTCAGCGCCACCCCACGTAAAAGGGGTTGGCCCGGAGGGTTCCGATTCGGAGGCTTCGCCTCTGCCCGGAACCTATCTGGTAACTGGCTTCCGCCAGAATCAGCACCGATCCCGCCTGAGCCAGGGGACCTGGGCGATCGGGCTGAACCTGCCACACAAGACGGATCCCTTCTTGCTCCACTCCAGCCGTGTACACCCCGTCTCCCGCGATGGCATCATACTGCACCCCGTCATCCCGCAGGGTAATCTCCGGCAGCCCATCAGCATCCAGATCGTCCAACAGGAGATTTCTCCAGGGAACCGCCCGCTTGGCTTCCAGCCTGGACTCAGCCATGGCCAAGGCTCGAGTGGCTTTCGCTCCGTACTGCACCCCGTGGTCCGACCAATGAAACATGCCCATGACCCCGACCACGGCGAAGGCAAGGATGACCATGCCCAGCATCACTTCGATCAGACTGGACCCTTTCTGATCCCTTCCCCGTCCTTGACCCTCGCTGCCTAGCCGACCGACCCGCATGGTCCTGCTCCTTCCCTCCATTCCGTTGAGTCATTGGACGGAGACCCTTCCGAGTAAGCTCACCGTTATGCGCCATTCCTCCTGCTTGGCGTTGCGGATGGTCACGGAGGAAGGGGTGGCCGTTCGGCCGCTTGGATAAAACAGGATCCCCTTTGTGCGTATCGATCCCTCGAGCGCCACGCCCCTTTGACCATAGTCATAGCGGCGGATCATCAACCCCGGCGTATCGGCGGGCTCGATGATCAGTGCGGGGACTGCCGATCCTGCTCGAACTCGCATCGGCTCACGGCGAACGATCGCCAATTGTCGGGCCGCCCGCATTTCCGCTGCCACCTCGGCCACCGCCGCCCGATTCTGTTGCCGACCTGCCGTGGCCACGAAGCTCTCGCCGGCCATGGCTCCGACGAGACCCATGAAACCCAGCACCATCATGAGTTCCGTGAGGCTTGCTCCCCGCTGGTCCCTGACGGTTTCCACGAACACCTCCTATTCGCTACGGCTCCGATCCATCCGGCTGTAGCCTCGTCCTATTCCAATTCCCATGCCGCTTCAGACCCCTGAATCGGTCCCCCACCGGTGATCAGAATCCGAGAAAGGCCATAAGCGCAGAGGCCTTGAGAAACCAAGTATTTTTTTGATCTTGGACGTTGGAAGGACCCGATTGTGCTGACCAAGACGACCAAGGGATGGGAGGAGCGTATCGAATTGGTTGTCGAGATTCGGATACAGCCTTTCCTGATTGGATACGGGAACCGCCTTCAACAAGGACGGAGCTACCTCCCCTCGGCCTGCGCTTCAGGGATAGGGGGACCGGCCCGGGTACCCTTTGAAACCGACTGAAACCCGAGACCTCAGTCGAACAGCATGGGAAGAAATTTTTGTTTTTCTCTCATTACCAACCAGATGGGTTCACAACATCCGAATCGTGAATTCATTCGTTGTAGGCGATTTGCATTTTCCGTTTGGCTCCTGGCACCCCGCACTCCCGTTTCTTGAGGGATTCTTTAGACCGCGGATCGAAACCAAAAATTTGCAACCGACAACAAATCGCGGTCATCAGACCAACAATCCCCTTTATGTACTGGGCAACTTCTTCCTTCGGCTCCGAAAAAATTTCCAGTAAAAAAAACATAATTTTCAACAACGGGTCCAAAGCCCACATAAAACCAATGGGTTCTGTTTCAAGGCTGAATGCGGCATGGCCTCTGCACCAGGAGGGGTCCGTGCCTGCCAGACTTTTTGAGGAAACCTCGCGGAAAATGCCGGGCGACCAGGGAGCCTTCTCCCGAGCCGGCGGGTCAGGCACCGACCGAATCCCGCAGCGGGTTCGGCAAGGGAACGATCTCGAACGGGTGTCCATTCGAAAGGAGCAGCCCATGGAATCGCGAAACCTGGCCCTTGTGACTCGTTGGTGCTCGGTCTGGCTGATGTTCGTGCTGGTCGGGTGCCTCTTGATGGGAATCCCGAGCGCGTCGAACGCGGCCGTGACCATTCCGGAACTGGACCAGTGGAAGTCCCGGATGCTGGAATTCGGCCAAAAGTATTGCGCGGCCATGAACGCGGGAACCGGGACCTTGAGCCAAAAATACACGGACACCCTCTTCGATGCCGAGCGGGTGTACTACCAAATCGCGACCTATACGAGTGATCCTTCTTGGAAGCTTTGCGCCAACCTGGCAGAGAGTATCTACCGGGACGTGTATATATTCTCCATGACCGGTTCCATCCTCCCGGATCAGGTGTTCACGTTTGGGCTCAAGATGGATTACTTTCGGACGGATGATGAGAATTCACAATTCGCCATCATCCACCTGGTCTCCATGAGTCCCTACACCAGCGGCAGAGCCTCCGGTCAATCCTACGTGTACAGTCAGGAGGTTGCCCAGGCCCTGATGGCGTACGTGGACATGGATAATGTCGGCGGGGGGCTGCATTACCTGTATGAGCCGTACCTGACCCAGGCCTTGGGCCACATCGACCAATGGTACGTGGATCGGCTGTGGGAAACCTCGGGTAGCGTCCCGCACCAGCCATTGAAGGTCGGCATGACCTTGCAGGCCCTCATTCAAGCCCAGGCCCATAAAGCCGACACCCGGATTCTGCCCAAGGTGAAATTGGCGCTGGATAACCTCTGGACCCTTGCGTGGCGAGCCAGCGACGAAGCCTTTTACCTGTCCAGCGACAGCCCGGATCGAGGCGATCCCAGCTTCAACTTGCTGATCGCGCCGGCTTACGCCTGGTACTACACTCAAACCGGCGAGACGGTGTATCGCGACCGCGCGGATCAAATCTTTGCGGGCGGCGTGAAAAGGGCCTCATTGGCCACCGCCCTGCAGTTCAATCAAAACTATATGTGGAGCTTTGACTATGTCCTCTGGAGGCAGGCCGGCTCCGAAGAGCCACCGGCCCCGGAGCCGGGCCCGGGTCCTGGTCCTGATCCAGCTCCAGCTCCGGCACCACCGCCGCCCACAACCAGCGGTCCGCCGACCTGCAGCGCGGCGAAACCCAGCCCGGAGAGCCTCTGGCCGCCGAACCACAAAATGGTCACGGTGGACATCCGGGGGGTCACTGACCCCAATGGCGATCCGGTAACCTTGACCGTCACCGGCGTCAAGCAAGACGAGCCGGTCAGTGGTCAGGGCGATGGAGACACGAGTCCGGATGCGATGCCGCTCGGCTCCTCAGCCCACCTGCGGGCGGAGCGCTCCGGGATGGGAGATGGCCGGGTCTACGAGGTGGCCTTCAAGGCCGAAGGCAAGGGGGGAGGCACTTGCACCGGGACGGTGAGGGTGTCTGTGCCCAAAAACAAAAATGAGAAGGCAACGGACAGCGGACAAAACTTCGATTCACTGAAGAAGTAATCGAAGGCTGTCTGGATGGGGAGGGCCGGAGCTAGCTCCGGCCCTCTTTTTTTCATGAGGACCGATTCAGTCAAACCCGCCGACCAGCCCAACATACCAGTCCAGCAATTCCTGGTGAAAGAACAGCGCGATGAGCGCTCCTAGAGCAAGGAAGGGACCGAAGGGCAGGTATTGGTTTCTCTGTATCACCTTACAGGCTATCAAGCCGACCCCCACCAGCGATCCGACCATGGCTCCGACCATGATCGTGAGCAGCGTCGGTTTCCAACCCAAGAAGGCACCCACCATGGCGAGCAGCTTGATGTCTCCCCCACCCATTCCCTCTTTTCCAAACAGGTAGGGGCTGATCCAGGCCATGGCCCAGAGAAGTCCTCCGCCGAGGAGAATGCCGAGCCCCGAGTTCACCCACCCCACCGGCAGCACGGTCGCGGCAAAGAGGAATCCTATGGGAATGCCCGGCAGGGTGATCACATCCGGGACAATCATATGGTCCAGGTCAATGACGGTGATCGCCAGGAGCGCGGAACTCAGGAGGGCATAGGCGAGGGTCTCCCATCCGATCCCGAACCGCCAGAGCAGCCCGACATAGACCAGGCCGTTGGCCAGTTCGACCAGGGGATACCGGGCCGATATCGGAGCCCGGCAGGATCGGCACCGCCCCTTCAGCCAGAGGTAGCTCACGATGGGGACATTGTCCCGGATCATAATGGGAGTCGAGCAGGACGGGCAGCGGGACGGGGGCCACCACAGGGACTGGCGCAGAGGGAGCCGGTGGATGCAGACGTTGAGAAAACTCCCCACCGCAAGGCCAAGAAGCAATGTGATTCCATACAACAACATAAAGATTATTGTAGTTTACCCCCCTTGGATGGGGACGTGAGAAACCTGGTGATCGGGGCCCCAACGGCCCAAATCCACCACCCTGTCGGAGGATGTGGTCATTTACTTTGAGAGGTTCCCCTGTTATAATTGCTTACATATTTCGCTTACTCTGGGGTTTTTCCCAGGCCACCCGATCAGATTGTCCGACTACTAGCCGAGAGGTTCATCGTGTTTCGCAAGTCCCCGACAAAAAGCCGGCGGAACAAGGATAAGCGTATGGTCGCCCTTCCTCCCCGCCGGAAGCGTCCCGAGGCCCTGACCCAACGGGAACAGGAAATCCTTCACCTCATCTGGTCAGGATTTAAAAATAAAGAAATCGCCCAACGGTTGAAGATCAGCGTCAAGACCGTGGAAGCTCACCGGGCGAACATGATGAAGAAGGTCCGGGTGTCGAATACGGCCCAGCTCCTGAAAGCGGCGATCCAGGGGGGCATGATCGACCTGAAATAAAGGCGGATCATCCACGGCGTTGCCGCACCGCCTCAAACAGGACGATGGCCGCCGCGGCCGAGACATTGAGCGACGCGACCTTCCCCTGCATGGGAATCCTGGCCCGGCCATCGCAGTGTTGCAGCACTCCCGGCCTCGTTCCTTTTCCTTCCCCACCCAACACCACCGCCACAGGTCCACGAAAGTCCAGCGTGGTATAACTCTCCTGCGCGCTGGGATCCAACGCAAAGACCCACAGGCCCTGTTCCTTCAGCCAATCGATCGATCGGGAGAGATTCGGGACACGGGCGACCACGAGATGGTCGAGGGCTCCGGCGGATACCTTGGCGACGGTTCCCGTCAAACCGACCGCCCGGCGTTCGGGAAGGATCACCCCATGGACTCCTGCCGCATCTGCAGTGCGCAAAATTGCGCCCAGGTTGTGGGGGTCCTCCACGCCGTCCAGCAAGACCACAAAAGGGGCCTCCCCTCGCTGGCGAGCCACGGCAAGAATCTCCTCTGGGTCCGCATAGGATTT